>JBPCSW010000202.1:0-5376 GCA_051006675.1 Fluviibacter sp. | reverse complement strand
TTCTTTAACCATGCTCGTCGCGAATTTGACATGGCCGTTCAGGATCATGTTTCCCGCCAACTGCAGGGATACTTCTGCCGCCAGATCGCAGAAGTTGGTATCTGTCTCGTCGCAAATATTCAGCATAAGCCCTGTCAGCATACTTGAGAGTTGCCCAACCCGAACATCATGGTCATCGGATAGCTCGATGCTATCTTGATCGACGTCAATGATGACCGGCATCGCTTCTCCTCCCTTAGTGCGGCGCGGGCCGCGATCATCCGATCCGCTATTGCGTATGCTTTTAGGCCGATCTGGTCGCGGGCCATGTCGGCAGGGTGCATCTTGATCAAAGCGGGGAGGGCTTTGGCTGCGAAATAGTCGCGGACGGAAATATAGTCCTTCGCATTTTTGCAAGCTTCACGCAGCCGCTCTATTTCGCCCATCAATTCCATCTGTCTGGCTTGTTCACAGCCCAAACACATAAAATCAAACAATTCTCCGTCGCACTTTGAATGATGTGCAAATTGTTCGTCCGTCATCACTTCTCCTCCCCAAGTGCTTTGCGGGCAATATGCTTGTGCGCCTTATGCAGCGCCTCCTGCAGTCGTTCTATTTCACCGTTAAGGCGTGCTATTTCAAAAACAGAAGCGCCAATCACTTCGCTATATATAAGTTTCTCTTTGTATGCCTCTCCTCCAAGTATAGCGCGGGCTAGTTCTCCATTGTCCAGTGAAACTTTCATGTCCCAATTTTCTTCATTAGCATAGAACCGCAGCGCCTCACGCAGCCGCTCTATTTCGTCGGCGGCTTCATTCAATAGACTGCACGGTGGCTTGCCATAAAAGATTTCAACTTCACGGCGAAGCCGTTCAACTATGTCAGTCATGGCACTTGTAACCCTGTCATAGCTTCAACCTCTGCAATCAAAGCGCCGCGATCCGTCCCCGGCAGCACTTCTTCGATCAAGATCGTCAAAGCATCGTTGAAGAATTGTTGAAACTCATCCTGCCCCATCGAGGCAAAGGACGTCGAAGACAGGATAGGCATAACCTGTCCATCGTGCAGCAGAATGTCATCAACATACCCCATCCGCAGCTTGAGCCACATTTCGAGCGGCTTGGCAGATCGGTAATGCGGATGATTCTCGGCCACCTTCTGAACCAGCGCGTGATAAAGCCGGTTCTGTTTCCATGACCGATTGCGCGTGATCTTAACCGTCAGGTCTTTATCCTGCGCGATTTCGCCTAGCGTCTCTTCGTCATAGGGAGAAACCGGCACAAGGGCATTGCCCTTGCGCCGCATAATCAAGCTAGTCATACCGTGACGGCTTCCCTGATCCGCTTCTGAGCGCGATTGAAAGCATCAGTGACAAGCCCTTGATCGTCGGCCGTCATGCGAGCTTTCGTTGCCGCGTTCTTGCCTGCCCAATTACGAAGGTCTTCGATGGCCTCAACCACATCGAGCGTGGCAATCATCATGCGGCAGACCGATTCGCTCTCTTCAACATCGAACGGCGGTTCAGCCGGGGCAGCCGGTTTGGCCGGAGCCGATGCGGGCTTTGGTGCAGGACGCTTGGCAGCAACCGGTGCGCTCTGGGCATCATGGCCGTCATCGTCTTCATCAGTGCCAGCCACACCGACCAAGGCAAACAGCGTATAACGCCGTGCATACGTTATGGCAGAGCCAATATCCTGCGACTTGCCGCTGGCCGGAAGAGGATAAGCGCCTTCGATCCATTCGCCCGACTTGTGGATGATTCGCGTCATCAGGAAGAAACCCCCATCGGGGTTCATTTGCGTGGTCTGAACAACAGCAAGACCGTGCTTAGACAAGATCGGACGCACGACTTCGAGGCCGTCGCCAATATCCGCATAACGGGACTTGAGATGAGGGTTAAGTTTGCCCTTGCCGATGTTCGTCAATTCGCCTTGCGCTGCTGAAAGCGCCGTCGCCAAAGCGGCAATGTTGTCACTCGTATTCATGGTTATTCTCCTTGTTCGATGGAAAAGCGGATGGCCCCGCGCTTGTCGCGCTTCGCCTTGAGGCCATGACCAAAAGCCTCAATAACATCAGCTTCGATCAGCTTCTTGAGTTGCGCAACGGCGTTGTCGTTCCGTTTCACAATATCAACCGTATCGACATATTCACCAGCGTAGAACGCCCAGTTATTGTTGCCTGTCATATCAACAGAGCGAACAGGCTTAATCGGTGGCGCGATGGGCTTGGTAGCAACGGGGGGATAATCACCCTGCACGGCAGCCCAAAACTCAAATTCAGCACGGATTAAGGCAGCAGCGTAATCAGAGTCGAGATCGACCTCGAACACTTCATACTTATGATTGCCAAAGATCACCGATAAGACGGCGTGCTGCTTATTCGTGACGATCATATTGTGGTGCAGTTGCGGCATATACTTAGCCAGCACATCCTCGCTCTTGTAGAACGCAGAAGTGTGTTTGGCCTCGAATACCGTATGCCCGTCATCGGTCATGCCATCGAGGTTGCAAGCCATCATGGGATTATCAATAGACAGCAATTCCTCACCTTGATCGGTCACAACGCGGCCGGTCTGATGCTGGAACCACAGAACATTGAACCGTTCTGTAAACGAGCCTAGCTGAACTTGCAGGACATTCGACAGATCCTCCGGCTCGCGCCGACCCGTCTTTTCTTCCCACAAGCGCATGAGAGCGTCTTCATCGCCAGACATGATGATATTGGCGTCTGAGCCGCCAATCACATGCTTTCTAAACTTTATTTGTTTTGCCGTTAAAGCCATTGGTCGCCTCTAAAGTTGTCATCCGGTAGTGACTTGCGATTTTGATACGCGATGATGACAAAGCCTGTCACCAACATCCCCACCGCGCCAACGAATACACCAAGAAGAAAATCGCCAGTCATCTGTCACTTCCCCATGTTGCGTTTTGTGAAAAACAATGTCAAGCTCCATTCAACGCGCTTGTTGCGTTTTCTGAAAAGAGTGAAGCATGAGTATAGAAGCAGCGCAACGTATAATTGATAAGTTGGGCGGCCCTCGGCTAGTCGCCAACGCCTTGCGAATCGCCGCGACAACCGTGTATCGGTGGACTTACCCGGTCGAAAGAGGTGGCACGGGTGGGGTTATACCCATCAAGCGGATGCACCAGATGATTTCTTACGCTGACAAAAAGAAGATTCGGTTATCAATCAAGGACTTCTTCAAATGAAACGCAGGACCAGAATAGACCGCCGATTTATACCGATAGTCCCTTTTGTGAAGGAGCCGACTGCGCGCGCTTCCGACTTTGGTATTGAGCCGGATTATGCCTACAGAGCGCGGCAACCGAGTGCCAATGACATATACCGCGAAGTTACCATTACCCTGCCGTATGTGCGCTGGCTTGGCCGCGTAAAGGTGCCAGCATGAAGATCACCGATCTCAACGAGTTTCGCTTTGGCAAGAAGAGCGGCAAAGCGCGATACCAAGTAGTTGAACCGGCTCGGCGCACAATGGATGGTGTTCTCTTCGCTTCCCAGAAGGAAATGAAACGATACGCCGAGCTAAGGCTATTGGTGCGCGCAGGTGAGATAACCGACCTAGCCCTTCAACCAAAGTTTGAGGTCGATGGGAATGGAGAGCCGTTTTGCGTTTACACGGCCGACTTCTCTTATCGCGATAAGGCCGGGAACCTGATTGTCGAAGAGATCAAATCGACCGGGACGGCCAAAGATGCCGCCTACAAACTCCGCAAGAAAGCCGCAGAGCTGGCCTTCGACATGACGGTGACAGAGGTTATTCGGTGAAAACCCTTGTCGATGTATCAATCGAACTAGAGCAGGACGTCCTTGGAACGCTGCTGCTCTCACCCTCCCGGCTGGACGCCGTTCGGCGCGCCGTGGATGCAGAAGAGTTTGCGGAGCCTTTCCATCAGGCGATCTTTGCCGCGATGGTGTCAATATCTGACATGGGGGGCGTTATAACGCCCACTACGATTAAGGGCGCCATCGGCGCACAGGCCCATACGAATGTGGGAGGACTGACGCTCGCGGAATACCTTGCCCGATTGATGGCCGATGCCGGGATCAACTCAATGCTTTCGGGAGCATCCAGCGCCGCTATGGTTCGCCGGATTGCCAAGCTCAGGCAGATCGAAGTCGCCACGGCAGATGCCGCTCAGATCATCACAGAGCTAGGATCAGCAGCCGACCCTACCCGTTTGGCTGCGGACGTCATGGCCCAATTGGACGCCGTTTTGTCGGCGCACAGTGATTTAGGGACCGAGCGCGTCGATGCCGCCGAAGCGGCCGGTCGGGCTTTGCGAGCTATGGACGAAGCCGAGCGATTGAAGGGCCGTATCCCCGGTGTGACATGGGGCTTCCCTGCCGTGGACCGCATGACGTCCGGCATGATGCCCGGCGAATTGCTGATCCTTGCTGGCCGTCCCGGCATGGGCAAGACCACCTTCGGCCTCGCAGCCGCCATTCGCGCAGCGCAAAGTGGGGCCGGGGTGGCAATATTCTCGCTGGAAATGTCCGAGGTGTCGCTGGCGCAGCGTGCTATCTCCGATCTCGCCTTTCGAGCAGACGCGGTGAACGTCACCTATTTCGACATTCGACGCGGCTTCGTCCCCCCGGCACTCCGCGATCGCGTGAACAAGGCAGCCGAGGCGTTCGGGCGCCTCCCGTTGATGATCGAGCAGGAGTCAGGGCTGAGTGTGGCTCAGGTCATGGCTAGGTCGCGCCAGATCGCCCGCACGCTGGCCGCAAGGGGCGCGCCGCTAAAGGTTGTTGTCATCGACCACATCGGGCTTCTGCGAGCTTCCAGCCGCTACGCAGGGCAGAGAGTAAACGAGGTGTCAGAGATGACGGCCGCGCTCAAAGCCTTTGCCAAGAACATGGGCGTGGCCGTGCTGGCGCTCAGTCAGTTGAACCGAGGGGTCGAAGGTCGAGAGGACAAGCGCCCGCAGCTATCGGATCTTCGAGACAGTGGCAGCATCGAGCAGGACGCGGACGCAGTGTTCGGGGCCTATCGCCATGCCTACTACCTTGAACGTGCTATGGGCGACCAAGAGAACGCAGACCTCAAAGCAGAGCTTGAGCAGTGCAAGCACAGCTTCGAGCTTCTGGTCTTGAAGCAGCGCAACGGCGCGGTCGGGCGCATCCCGCTTGGCATTGACGTAGCGTGCAACCACCTCTGGTAGCCTTGACGGCTGCAGGGTGCGGGGAGCATAGTCGAAAAGCGAAACGCCTCGGACGGCTAATCCGAGGCGCTTCTGAATAGGAACGGTTGCGGCGTTACGAATAGGCCAGCGCAGTATAGCAGCGCGGCTTTTCGGGACAAGCCTAAACGCAGGCAACCCGATATGAACACAAGCAAACCCCTCCACATAACGCCGAAGAATTGGCGTTCGTTCC
>JBPCSW010000201.1:0-4650 GCA_051006675.1 Fluviibacter sp. | reverse complement strand
TGCGACAGGAAGCGCTGGATCTTACGAGCACGGGAAACGGCGAGTTTATCGTCCGCTGCCAGTTCGTCCATACCCAGAATCGCGATGATGTCACGCAGTTCTTTGTAACGTTGCAGCGTTTGTTGAACGCCACGGGCAACCTTGTAGTGCTCTTCACCAACGACGTGCGGGTCGAGCTGACGCGAAGTCGAATCGAGTGGATCAACGGCTGGGTAAATACCCAGTGCGGCGATGTCACGCGACAGAACAACGGTCGAGTCCAAGTGCAGGAAGGTGGTAGCAGGCGATGGGTCAGTCAAGTCATCGGCTGGCACGTAAACGGCCTGGATCGACGTAATCGAACCGGTCTTGGTCGAGGTAATACGCTCTTGCAGACGGCCCATTTCTTCAGCCAGCGTAGGCTGATAGCCCACAGCTGAAGGCATACGACCCAGCAGCGCGGACACTTCGGTACCGGCCAGGGTGTAACGGTAGATGTTATCTACGAAGAACAGAATGTCACGGCCTTCGTCACGGAAACGCTCAGCCATGGTCAGACCGGTCAGCGCAACGCGCAGACGGTTGCCCGGAGGTTCGTTCATCTGACCGAACACCATGCCAACCTTATCCAGAACGTTGGAGTCCTTCATTTCATGATAGAAGTCGTTACCTTCACGGGTACGCTCACCCACACCGGCAAACACGGACAGACCCGAGTGTTGCTTAGCGATGTTGTTGATGAGTTCCATCATGTTAACGGTCTTGCCTACACCGGCACCACCGAACAGACCCACTTTACCGCCCTTAGCGAACGGACAGATCAGATCGATCACCTTGATACCGGTTTCGAGCAGTTCAACCGATGGTGACAGTTCGTCGAAGGCTGGAGCAGCGCGGTGAATCGGGCGCAGTTCGTCACATTCGATCGGGCCGGCTTCATCAATCGGGCGACCCAGTACGTCCATGATACGACCCAGCGTACCGTGGCCCACTGGAATGGAGATCGGGGCGCCAGAGGCGTTGACCTTCATGCCACGACGGATACCGTCGGTGGAACCCAGCGCAATGGTACGGGCGATGCCGTCACCGAGCTGTTGTTGAACTTCAAAAGTCAGACCCGATTCCACCAGGCTATTGCTGGCGCTATCGTCGAGGCGGAGTGCCTCGAAGACTTTAGGCATGTGCTCTTTCGGAAACTGGATATCAACCACAGCACCGATGCACTGAACGACTGTTCCTTGACTCATCGTTATATCCCTAATCTAAAAAATCAAACCGCTGCTGCGCCGCTGACGATCTCGGACAGCTCTTTCGTAATCGCTGCCTGGCGGGTCTTGTTATAGACCAGCTTCAGCTCTTCGATCACGTTCTTTGCGTTATCGGAAGCAGCCTTCATGGCTACCATCCGGGCACTTTGTTCCGATGCGATGTTCTCGGCGACGGACTGGTAAACCAGCGCCTCGAGGTAACGCACCAGCAGATCATCGATCACGGACTTGGCATCCGGCTCGTAAACATAATCCCAGCGGCTCGATTCCGAACCCACTGTGTCGCCTGCAAGCGGCAGCAGTTGTTCAACAACCGGCTCCTGGCGCATCGTGTTAACGAAACGCGTATAGGCAATGTGCAGTTCATCGATTTCACCGGCGTTGTAGGCGTCAATCTGCACCTTAACTGGCCCAATCAGGCTGTCAATGTGCGGGTTGTCGCCCAGGCCGACGGCTTGCGATGCAATTTCTGCGCCGTTGCGCTGGAGGAATGCGAAGCCTTTGCTACCGATCGCTGTGACTTGAACATTGACCTTCTGACCGTCTAGCTCGCGCATTTTATTCACGAGTTGACGCAGAACGTTAGTGTTCAAGCCGCCGCAGAGACCTTTATCCGATGTCACGAGAATGATGCCGACCTTTTTGATCTGGTCACGCTTCTCGAGGAACGGATGCTTGTACTCTGACAGCGCATGCGACAGGTGCGCAGCAACGCGGCGGATCTTTTCGCCATAAGGACGGGCTTTGAGCATCCGTTCCTGCGCTTTACGCATTTTGGATGCCGCCACCATCTCCATGGCTTTGGTGATCTTCCGCGTATTTTCTACGCTTTTGATCTTAGTTCGGATTTCCTTGCCGCTTGGCATGGCGCTCTCCTAGATCAAACCCAAGCAGACTTGAATGCTTCGATGGCAGCAACGAGTGCTTTCTCCGATTCAGCGTCCAGATCCTTGGTCTGCTCCATCTTTTGCATCAGGGCAGCATTCTTGTGCTCGATATCGCTCACCAGGGTGCGGGTGAACTCGAGTACACGGTTCACTTCCACATCATCGGCGTAGCCACGGGTGATCGCGTACAGAACCACGGCCTGCTTGGAAACATTCAGCGGCTCGTATTGTGGCTGCTTCAGCACTTCCACAACGCGGCGACCACGTTCCAACTGGTTACGGGTTGCATCGTCCAGATCCGAAGCAAACTGCGCAAAGGCAGCCAGTTCACGGTACTGGGCGAGGTCGGTACGGATACCGCCCGACAGCTTCTTAACGATCTTGGTTTGAGCCGCACCACCTACACGAGACACCGAGATACCGGCGTTAATAGCCGGACGGATACCTGCGTTAAAGAGGTCGGTTTCCAGGAAGATCTGGCCATCGGTAATCGAAATGACGTTGGTCGGAACGAATGCCGAAACGTCACCTGCCTGGGTTTCAATCACTGGCAGGGCGGTCAGCGAACCGGTCTTGCCCTTGATTTCACCGTTGGTCAGCTTCTCAACGTACTCTTCGCTAACGCGAGCAGCACGCTCCAGCAGACGTGAGTGCAGATAGAACACATCGCCCGGGTAAGCTTCGCGGCCTGGTGGGCGACGCAGCAGCAGGGAGATTTGACGGTAAGCCCAAGCTTGCTTGGTCAGATCGTCATAAATGATCAGGGCATCTTCACCACGGTCACGGAAGTACTCACCCATCGTGCAACCCGAGTACGGAGCGATGAACTGCATAGCAGCCGGATCCGAAGCGGTAGCAGCAACGATGATGGTGTATTCCAGAGCGCCGTGCTCTTCCAGAGCGCGCACCACGTTAGCAATGGTCGAAGCCTTCTGACCAACAGCAACGTAGATACAGGTTACGCCCTGACCCTTTTGATTAATGATGGTATCGATGGCGACAGCTGTCTTACCTGTCTGACGGTCACCAATGATCAGCTCACGCTGACCACGGCCGATCGGCACCATGGCGTCAACAGCCTTAACACCGGTTTGCAGCGGTTGCGAAACTGACTTACGCCAGATAACGCCCGGAGCAACCTTTTCAATCTTGTCGGTCAGCTTGTTACCAAGCGGGCCTTTACCGTCGATCGGCTGACCCAGGGCGTTAACAACACGACCCTTCAGCTCTGGACCGACTGGGACTTCCAGAATGCGACCCGTACATTTGACGATGTCGCCTTCGGAAATTTGTTCGTATTCGCCAAGGACCACGGCACCGACAGAGTCGCGCTCGAGGTTCAGGGCCATACCCATGATGCCGTTCGGAAACTCCAGCATTTCACCTTGCATCACGTCTTCCAGACCGTGTACGCGGCAAATGCCATCGGTAACCGATACGACAGTACCCTGGGTCCGGGTTTCAGCACCCAGGCCTAGGTTCTCAATCTTGCTCTTGATCAGCTCGCTGATCTCAGAAGGATTCAGTTGCATTTAGAAAACTCCTAGTTCTTTAACGCGACAGCCATTGCGTCGAGCTGGCCACGCACCGAGGCGTCAAACACCTCGTCACCGACTTCAACCTTGACTCCGCCAATCAGCGAAGAGTCCACGGTAACGCGCGGCTTGAGCTTTGAAGAGAAATGCTGTTCCAGTGCAGGCAGTACCTGAGCAACCTGGGCATCGTCCATCGGGAACGCACTAACAATCAGTGCTTCCTTCACGCCTTCTTCTTCCGATTTCAGCTCTTCGAAAAGAGACTGGATTTCGGGAAGGAGTGCCAGGCGCCCGTTTTCGGCGAGCACCTCGATAAAACGTGACAGCGCCTGCGGGGCTTCCACCCCGAGCACGCCCACCACAAGGTCAGTGACTTGACGGGAATTCAGCTTCGGATTGCCAAAGCAGTCCCGCATTGCCGATTCATTGGCAATCAGCGACAGGCGACCTAGCCAACCACTCCAGTCGGCTAGCGCGCTTGACTCACGACCGAGGCGGAAAACCGCTTCGGCGTAAGGACGGGCTACGGTGAGGGATTCAGCCATTTGTTACAGACCTTGCTTGATGGCAACCAGAATATCTGCGTGGGCACCGGCATTGATTTCCTTACGGAGAATCTTTTCAGCACCCGCTACAGCCAGCGCAGCGACTTGATCACGTAGTTGTTCACGGGCGCGAACAACTTCCTGTTCGACTTCACCGCGTGCAGCAGCTACGATACGATCAGCTTCAACCTTGGCCTGAGCCTTGGCATCTTCGATGATCTGAACAGCACGCTTTTCAGCGTTTGCCAGAACGTCAGCCGACTTTTCTTTGCCTTCGCGCACAACCTCAGCCGAACGCTTGCTGGCGAGCTCTAGCTCATGCTTGCCACGTTCTGCTGCGGCCAGGCCATCAGCGATTTTTTTCGCACGATCATCCAGCGCCTTGGTAATAGGCGGCCAGACAAACTTCATCGTGAACCATACAAGTATGAAGAAA
>JBPCSW010000200.1:0-4153 GCA_051006675.1 Fluviibacter sp. | reverse complement strand
ACCTGAACCCGGATAACACCCTGCGCGCCTCGGTGCTGCTCGACCCGGCCGGCGCCCGTAAGAACTCCAAAGACAACACCCCGGCGGTCGTGCACTACGAAATCGTCGAAGGCGACGAGCTTGAAGTCATCTGCGCCGCCAAGGGGGGTGGCTCCGAGAACAAGACCAAGTTTTATGCGCTCAATCCGTCCGATTCGATCGTCGACTGGGTTCTGAAGACGGTGCCGACCATGGGCGCTGGCTGGTGCCCACCCGGCATTCTGGGTATCGGCATCGGCGGTACGCCGGAAAAAGCCATGCTGATGGCCAAAGAATCGCTGATGGCTCCCTGCGATATTGGCGATCTACAAGACAAGGCCGCGCGCGGAGAAACACTGACCCGCGTTGAAGAACTGCGCCTGGAACTCTATGAAAAGGTCAACGCGCTCGGTATTGGCGCCCAAGGCCTGGGTGGCCTGACCACCGTGCTCGACGTCAAGATCATGGATTACCCAACGCACGCCGCCTCACTGCCGGTCGCGATGATTCCCAACTGCGCGGCCACGCGTCATGTGCACTTCCACCTTGATGGCTCTGGCCCGGCGCACCTGCCAACACCGAAACTGGAAGACTGGCCCGATATTACCTGGGCACCGGATGCCAAAAAAGCCAAGCGCGTTAATCTCGACACGCTCACCAAAGAAGAAGTGGCTTCTTGGAAGCCGGGCGATATCCTGCTGCTCAACGGCAAAATGCTCACCGGTCGCGATGCTGCTCACAAGCGCATTCAGGACATGCTGGCTCGTGGTGAGAAGCTGCCAGTCGACTTTACCAACCGCGTCATCTACTACGTCGGGCCGGTGGATCCGGTGCGCGACGAAGTCGTTGGTCCTGCAGGCCCCACCACCGCTACCCGCATGGACAAGTTCACCCGCATGATGCTGGAGAAAACCGGTCTTATCTCCATGGTGGGCAAGGCCGAGCGCGGTCCGGTGGCTATTGATGCCATTCGCGACAACAAAGCGGCTTATCTCATGGCCGTCGGCGGTGCCGCCTACCTCGTTTCGAAAGCGATCAAAGAGGCCAAAGTGGTCGGCTTTAACGATCTGGGCATGGAAGCCATCTACGAGTTCACCGTCGAAGATATGCCGGTGACCGTGGCTGTGGATTCGTCAGGCACCTCGGTGCACGAAACCGGGCCGAAAGAATGGCAGGTCAAGATCGGCAAGATTCCGGTCAAGTCTTAAGTAGCAACAGAAGCACGCCCGGGTGTCGGCAGACCAGCGATTGATGCGTCCCGTGATCGGTGTCTTTGACTCCGGTCTGGGCGGTCTGTCGGTACTCGGTGCGCTGGCCGAGACCTGTCCTGCGGCAGACCTGATCTACGCCGCGGACACAGAGCACGTTCCCTACGGCAACAAGACGCCCGAGCAAATTCGCGCCCGGGTGTTGGCCATGGGTCAGGCACTGATCAACCAAGGCTGTACTACCCTCGTCGTTGCCTGCAATACCGCAACCGCCGAAGCCATCGATGCGCTGCGCGCCGCGCACCCCACTGTGCCGGTCGTCGGTATCGAACCCGGCATCAAACCAGCCGCACTCAACACCCAAAGTGGACACATCGCCGTACTGGCCACGGTTGCAACGGCCAAAAGCCAACGCCTCGCAGAGCTTATCGCCCGCCACGCGCCCCACAAAACCGTGCACGTTATTCCCTGCCATGGCTGGGCAACGGAAGTAGAGGCGCTCAATCTCAACGCCCCGTCGATCATTGAAGACATCAACACACAACTGTTGCCACTCATCGCACAGGGCGTAGATCAGGTCGTACTGGGCTGCACCCACTACGACTTTCTTGCGCCCACGCTCAGCCGCCTGATCGGCAGCAAAGCCCAACTCGTAGGCGTCGCCGGCGCTGTTGCACGCCAAGCCTGCAAGGTAGGCGGCGCAGAAACACTCACGGGGATAGGCAGCATCCGACTCATGTCGACCATGAACCCCGTGCGCCTGACGGAAGCCACCAAGGTCCTTGGCCTAGGCCACCTGATTGATCGATTGACCGGCGCGCCACAGCATCTGGACGCGCATTAGTCACAACTCGCCCGAACAACTGCCGCAATCCCTATGAGTTACTACACGCGACAAACGATCACCCAAGTCACTCACTGGAATCACAAGTTATTTAGCTTCAAGTGCACTCGCGACCCCGACTTGCAGTTCGAGAATGGCCAGTTCGTTCTGATTGGTCTGATGCAGAACGAACGCCCGCTGCTAAGGGCCTATAGTTTCGTCAATGCCAACCACGAACCTGAGCTTGAATTCCTGAGCATCATCGTGCCTGACGGAGCACTGACATCACAATTGCAGCATATACAGCCGGGCAACGAGCTCATTGTGGCCAAAGCGGCCAAAGGCACACTCGTCGTTTCAGACCTGGTCCCCGGAAGAAGGCTCCTCTTACTCGCTACGGGCACCGGGCTAGCGCCTTTCATCAGCATTCTGCGTGACCGACAAATCGCCACAAAATTTGAGCAGATCATTCTGGTTCATGGCGTACGTCAGGTAAGCGAACTAGCCTATGCGGAAGAGCTTCAGCGCTTTGCGACGAATCCGGGTTGCCACTATTACCCGACCGTTACCCGCGAACCCTTTGCACACCAGGGTCGAATCCCGGCGCTCATTGAAACCGGGCGTGTCTTCCGCGACCTGGGCATCGCACCACTCGACCCGGCGGTTGATCGCATCATGATCTGTGGCAACGCCGCGATGCTCAATGAAACGCGTCTATTGCTTGAGAACCAAGGTTTCAGGGGGCCGCCGAACAAAGGGCAGCCCGGAACCCTTCTCGTTGAACAAGCTTTTGCAATGCAAAAACAGCCCGCTCCTCAAGATAAAAACTGACCGTTTCAGGCTCTTGAAAAATCAATAGCCTCCTCCACATCAGTCTCAAGCGGGCAACCGCCTTACTTCTTACTTTATGGAGAATGACATGACCCTCGTTCGTTATTCACCGCTGGATGAATTTCTCAAGAGCCTGATGACCACCACAGAACAGCGTGTCAGCAGCACCTCAGCACCATCCATCTCAGTCGATGTCGTGGAAAAGGAAAATGCGTACGTCGTACACGCCGACCTGCCCGGCATCAGTAGGGAAGATATTGACGTCAGCATCGATGGCGTTCAGCTGACTATTTCAGCAGAACGCAAAAACGAAAAATCGGTTTCGGAGACCGACAAAGTCCTGCGTACCGAGCGGCAATATGGCAAAACAACGCGAACCTTCCAGTTCGAGCATGAGCTGGATGACACGCAATCGAGTGCACGCTTCAATCATGGGGTGCTGGAGCTTGTTCTGCCCAAAAAAGTGCAAAACACGGCAAAGCGCCTAACCATTGATTGATGGTCAGTGCTTGAGCAGCATTACATTGCTGCAATGCAAAACGGCCTGTTCCCATGAGCAGGCCGTTTTTGTTGTTCATGGCGTATTTGTTAATTATTTTTCAAACAACAAGATGGAACAAAATGGCATCCCCCATTTTGGGAATAGACATAGAATATGTACGATTGCATGATGGATCCAATTTCTATGTTTTATCTGTCTTTCTACAGAGGGAGCCATCGTGTTAAATCGCATGATTTCAAAGACGATTCTGTCTACTTGTCTAGTTGCTGTGACCCTATCAAATACCTATGCCTGCACGGTTCTCTCCATCAAGGACGCGAAAGGCAACACCTATCAACGTCGGACACACGAGTTTTCAAGCATTCTGCCGGATGAGCTGTCATATTACCCGGTGGGCACACGAATCGAATCCGTGACACCGGATGGCAAGCAAGGCAAAACCTTCAATACCAAATACGCTATTTTGGGTGCCACGCTAAAAGGCATGACACCCAATGCGAAGCAAGATACCCTGCATGAGGCGATGAATGACCAAGGGCTTTCATTCTCCGCCCTTGAATTTACCGAAAACGGCTCACCCACCATCACAGAAACGCCAGACAAGATTTTGTCTCTGGTTGATTTTGGTGCATGGGTTTTGGGTAACTTCCAGAACGTGTCGCAAGTAAAGCAGGCGCTGAAGAACAAAGAGGTTGAGATCTGGCTACCGAGAATCGCCAGCATTGGCAATATGCTGACCCCATTGCACGTAGCGCTATATGACAGAAATGG
>JBPCSW010000199.1:0-7214 GCA_051006675.1 Fluviibacter sp. | reverse complement strand
GCGTTTGTGTATTGCCCGTGGCGTGGCTGTTAAGCCGGACGTGTTGCTTCTCGATGAGCCAACGTCAGCGCTGGACCCGATTTCAACCGCGAAGATTGAAGAGCTGGTTTTTGAGCTCAAGAGTTCCTATACGATTGCCATCGTGACACACAATATGCAGCAAGC
Source organism: Fluviibacter sp. (assembly GCA_051006675.1). Taxonomy (GTDB): domain Bacteria; phylum Pseudomonadota; class Gammaproteobacteria; order Burkholderiales; family Rhodocyclaceae; genus Fluviibacter. Next base: position 7,049 of record JBPCSW010000199.1, on the reverse strand, counting down.
TGCTCGCGTTTCAGATTACACCGCATATATGTATCTGGGCGAGTTGATGGAGTTTGGTGTGACTGATGAGCTTTTCATGAAGCCTAAGCGTAAAGAAACCGAAGACTACATTACTGGCCGTTTCGGCTAAGCGACCCAAGCCGCTTCAGCCGCTACGATTGGCTGAAGCGCTCTTTGGGGAACCAGGCTTCAAAGGTACTGCCCTGGTTGACCTGGCTCTGGATTTCCAGATGTCCCTGATGGCGACTAAGGGCATGTTTAACAATGGCCAAACCTAAACCGGTGCCACCGGTTTCGCGAGAGCGCCCCTGGTCCACGCGATAGAACCGTTCTGAAATTCTGGGTAAATGTATTGCGGGAATCCCGATGCCGGTGTCTTGCACACTGAACACCCCTTCGCGATCAGTTTCTCGCCAGGAGATCGTGATGCTGCCACCCGCAGGGGTGTAATTGACGGCGTTGTTAATGAGGTTGCCAAAAATACTGCGCAGCGCCATTGCCGAGCCGAGTATAGATAGATCGGGCGGTATATGGATGCTTAGCGTATGCTTCCCAGCGGAAATTGCTTCGGCGGAAACAACCAGTTCGTCCACCAGTGCTTTAACGGGTACCCGAGTCTGATCTGCAAGAGTTGCACGGGCTTCCAGAGAAGAAAGCGTCAGCAAATCCTGGATCAGTCGACCCATCTGGTGGGATTGGGATAGTGCCAGATCAAGATAGCGTTGACGCTTTTCCGCGGGCAACGATTCGTGATGCATCTGTAGGGTTTCAATAAAGCCGTTAATTACGGTGAGTGGCGTTTTGAGCTCATGTGAGACATTGGCAACAAAGTCTCGGCGCACGTTTTCCAGTTTTTCAATTCGCGTCAAATCGCGAATGGCCAGTAGGCTGCGATCAACCCCATAGCTGATCAGGCTGATCATGTAGGAAGCCTGGTCGCGCCGATTAGGGTGATACATCAATGGTTCGGAGAAGTCGCCTCTTTGCAGGTAAGCAGCAAATTCGGGTTCGCGCACGAGATGTTCAACGGGGGTACCCTGATCCTGGCCCGGAATGAGTCCCATCATGTCAACGGCCAGTGTATTCATCCATAGAATACGACGATGGGCGTCCATGAAGATCACCCCATCGGGCAGGGCTTCAAGTGCGCTCTGAAACTGTTCTAGCGATTGCTCTAGAAGATCTTTTTCTTGCTGGCGGGTTTTAACTCGGCGATTCATGCGAGAGACAAACTCTCCCCAGATGCCTGATGCATCGGGTACCGGGGCATCAAGCGGGCCGGAAATCCAGTTAAACATGCGGCGCAAGTAACGCCGGTGCATGTATAGGCGGAAGCCCAGCACGCCGATGATGACAAGAAGCAAGCCTTCAAGAAACGTCATGTTGTCCAGCCAAAACTGAAGTGTGCCACGCCGATGGTGGCAAAGCGATTTTAGCCAGCAGTGGCCGAGAATCGATAGCCGCTGCCCCGAACAGTCTGAATAAGGCTGTCGTGGCCACTAGCTTCCAGGACAGATCTTAACCTGCGAATGTGTACGTCGACCGTGCGCTCTTCAACAAATACATGGTCACCCCACACTTTGTCGAGCAGTTGGGAACGGCTGTGCACCCGCTCCGAATGGGTCATAAAAAAGTGGAGTAGGCGAAATTCGGTAGGGCCGATAACCACTGCGATATCGTTGGCGTAAACGCGGTGCGTTACCGGGTCTAGTACCAAGCTGCCAAAAGCGACTTTGTCTTCGGTTAGTTGTGGTTTGCGACGCCGAAGTACGGCTTTGATGCGTGCAACGAGCTCTCGCGGTGAGAAGGGTTTGACCATGTAGTCATCGGCACCCATCTCGAGCCCGGTGACACGATCCTGTTCATCGGTTCTGGCTGTCAGCATGATGATAGGCACATCTGCTGTGCGCTCCGATTCGCGTAGGCGTGCCGCGAATTGTGGGCCAGGTCGACCCGGCAGCATCCAGTCCAAAAGAATCAGATCAGGTAAGCTGGCTGTAATAAGCTGTTCGGCCTCTTCGGCAGAAGCCGCTTCGATCACACGATGACCACTGCTTTCCAGGTTGATCACCAGGAGTTCGCGAATCGACGGATCGTCTTCTACGACGAGTATCGTTGCCGCCATGTTGCGCCTCTTGGGTTAGTGGCTATCTTGTTGGCTAAGCAAATGGGTGCGGACTTCTTCGACACTGAAGTGGCGCACATTCATGCCGGCTGTGATGTAGATCAGGTTCTCTGCGACAGCTCGCGCATGGTCGGCAACACGCTCAATCGCCTTGGCCATGTTCATAATTTCAAGCGACAGCGAAATGGTGCGTGGGTCTTCCATCATAAAAGTGATGAGCTGACGGGTAATGCTGCGGTATTCGGCATCAACCAGGTCGTCGGCTTGTAATACCTCTGTAGCCGCCAGAGTGTCCGAGCGGGCGAAGGCATCCAGCGACTTGCGTAACATGTCTAGCGCGTCTTCTGCCAGGTGGCGGAGTTCTACCGAAGGGGTAAAAAGCGTGTGCTTGGCATGTAGTGCCCGCGCAGTGCGCGCGATTTTCACAGCTTTATTACCCGCTTTTTCAAGTTCCAAGCCGGTTTTTTGTACGCCGATGATGATACGTAGATCTATGGCTGTGGGCTGGCGCTTGGCAATAATCTGATTGCATGCAGTGTCTAGTTGAATTTCCGCTTCGTCCAGACGGCTGTCGCCTTGCTCTACGCCGGTGAGAAGCGTTGCATCGGCTTCGTAGAGGCCTTGCATGGCCTGGCGCATCTGTTGCTCTACAATGCCGCCCATAAGAAGCACGCGCGACTTGAGGTCGTCGAGTTCCAGGTCAAACTGTTTGAGGGTGTGCTCTGCCATGGTGAAAAACTCCCGCGCCTAGACTGGTTAATGATTGGAGTATTTCACACAAATGTGACAGTGATATTTCATGAGTCGACTAATCGCCGATTACGCCAAATTCTACCGGTGTCTTTGTGTAGAAGATTTTAATGCCGCTACTTTGAATGAGATCAAAGAGGGTGTTTGACTCCGCTTCAGTCACAACCATGACCACCAGCACAGGCTGCTCGGCCTGTTCAAAGAAGCGTGCTGCATGGATGCGCCGATCGCTACCAAAGCTCTCGTCGCCGTGGATAACCGTTGCACCACGTATGCCCATGACTTGAGCCTTTTCCAGGAGCCATTCGGCAATAGGTTGATCCTGGTGTTTGCGATTCTGCAGGGTGTAAAAGTTGATCTGATAACCATTCATGATGGACTCCTAGACGTGCCTTGCCAGCTGCCAGGTCATCAGACCGGCGATCGTTGCGATGAGAGAACAGCCCACGTGTAGGGCAATGGATGCAGAAGCCCAGCCAAAGCGGCCTTCCTGAATCAGGGTCACAACCTCGGCAGAAAACGTTGAGAAAGTTGTCAGGCCGCCACAAAACCCGGTAATGATTAACAATCGCCATTCGGGTGCTATTTCATTGTTTTGACTGAAGAAAGCGATCGCCAAGCCAATGATGTAGCCGCCAATAATATTGGCAACCAGCGTTCCCGGCGGCAGGGTAGGAAACAGCTGATTCAGCCGGAGTCCCAGCTGCCAACGCGTAAGAGCGCCAACTGCGGAACCAACGGAAATAGCGAGTACGGCGTTCAGCATGAGATGTTTGCGGGTCGTTTTAGGGCAATTAGTAGCTAATCATATGCCAGGAGCGGCTGGATACAAAGCCCAGCCGTTTGACCTGAGGCTCAAACTACAGGATCATGTGCCCTGCGCCAAAATGAACCAGGAGCCCGCATTGGCAAAAGAAGAACTAATTGAAATGAATGGTGTTGTGCAGGAAGTCCTACCGGATTCCCGTTTTCTTGTTGAATTGGAAAACGGCCACTCGATCGTTGCGTATACCGCAGGCAAGATGCGTAAGCACCACATTCGCATTCTGGCGGGTGACAAAGTCACGCTAGAGCTATCGCCATATGATTTGACCAAGGGTCGTATTACCTTCCGCCATATCGAAGGTCGTGGCGCCGGAGCACCGCCGCCACCGCGTCGCCGTTAATCGTTCTGTTTGATGATCGAGCTTGAAACAGGCTTGGCGCCCAAGTATGCCGTGATATGGATGCACGGCTTGGGCGCGGATGGCAGTGATTTCGAGCCGATCGTACCGTACCTAGGGTTGAACCCTTCGGTTCCGGTACGTTTTGTTTTTCCTAATGCACCTCAGATTCCCGTTACCTGTAATGGCGGATTTGTCATGCCTGCCTGGTACGACATTATCTCGTTGGCTGCAGATAGTCGGGAAATCGATGAAGCAGGATTGCTGGCGTCACGAGATACCATCGCCGGGTTAATCGAGCGCGAAGTCGCTCGTGGCATACCGGCTGATCACATATTCCTCGCGGGCTTTTCCCAAGGGGGTGCGGTGGCCTATTTGACGGGCTTGTCGTACACCGAACCGCTCGCCGGGATTCTTGCCCTATCAACCTACATTCCCAGCCCGACTCAAGCGGCGCAATTAGCCACAACAGCTAGCCGGGCAACGCCGCTATTGATTGCCCATGGCACGCATGACGATGTGGTGTCGTTAAAGCTTGGTGAAATTGCCAGAAATACCATCGCAGAATTAGGCTACGTCTTTGACTGGCAGACCTACCCGATGGGTCACGAGGTCTGTTTGCCAGAGATTCAGGCCATTGGCGCCTGGATTAACGCACGGATTTCGAACGCGGCTTCTTGATGTGGCACTCCGGGTGATCTTCTGCAACACCCGAGTGAACCGCAAAGCAACCATCTAACGGACATTGGGTACCTTTAGGGCAATGATGCTCCAAAGCGCACTGGTGTTGCGTCTGATCTGTAAGAACCATTTCTCCGGCTGTTTCACACCGGGCAACCGAGATATCAATACCGCCCATGATCTGCTCCTGCGTAGTACTTTCCTGCTGATGCTACGCTTTTATACGCCCCGTGGGTAGTAGGTATCAGCGCTCGTTCGCTGCGGGCCACCAGGTTTTTCCGAGTCGGAGTGATTCGGCATGTTTTATTGCACTGACTATCGCCAGGGCTGTCACCTCAGCTGCCGCCGTCGCGAGCTGCATCACATCGATGGCAGCCGGGTTTTTGCAGGTGGCTAATGCAAACAGTGTATCGCCATCCATAGCCGTGTGAACCGGCCGGATGGTGCGCGCCAAGCCATCGTGTCCTACCTGTGCGAGACGTTGTGCCTGTGCCTTGGTTAGCGTGGCATCGGTGATGATCACGCCAATCGTGGTATTGCTACCGGCGTGTAGGCCATTGGTAGAAAGCCCATCGAGCTCAGCCTCTACGGCATTGATGCAGTTAAGGGATTCTGGCGCCGTACGGGCGCCGGCAAGTATGCTGCCGGTGTGTGGATTAACGACATCGCCAACGGCGTTGCAGGCAACGATAGCTGCGACAGTCGTGCCATTCACGTTAAGCGCTGCCCAGCCCAGACCACCACGCATGGCGCATTCCGGGCCGTTTAATTTGCCGACAGTTGCCCCGGCGCCAGCGCCGATATTGCCTTGAGCAAGTGCTGCCGCCTGGTTTTGTATCGCATCAACACAGGCCTGATATCCGGCCTGCGCATCGGGTGTAATGCCAGAGCCGGCTGGTTCTGAAAAGTCATCTACCAGCAGGTCAAATAACACAGCCCCCGGAACAATGGGTACACGCACGGGACCAACCTGAAGGCCGTAGCGGTGTTCGTGCAGCCACCGCATGACCCCGGTAGCACTATCCAGGCCAAATGCGCTGCCACCACTCAGTACAACGGCGTGAACTTCGTTAACAGTGCTGGTCGGGTTGAGGAGATCGGTTTCTCGCGTGCCTGGCGCGGCACCCACAACCGCAACTCCGCCAACAACGCCATCAGGACAAAGGACAACTGTACAGCCAGTCGGGCGTCGCGTATCAGTAAAATGGCCGATATGAATACCGGCCAGATCAGTTATTAACGCCTGTTTCATGAACTGCAGCAGCTCCCGGTTAAACCATTACGATGGCTTTCATGGTGATTGCATCTAGTGCGCGCACACGATACTCCGGGTACACCTGCTTTAGCAAACGTGCGTAATTGGCGATGGCTTCTATGGTCTCTTCAACCATTTCCAGGAACACCCACTCGCCAGTCGTAGGTATTCGGATTTCTATTTTAAATTGCATGTCTCACTCCACGCCCCTTCTTGGGGTCTGTGGAGATTATCCCTCAATTGTCCAGTACATAACCAATTAATTAAGGGTAAATTCGATTGTTTTTGGTCAACGGGGTTATTAATTTCACCCTATATTTCAATGTCATATTGTGCGAGTGCAAACATGGATTCGTGTAGTCTGGATACTACAAACCATCAGCATTAAAAAATCGATCCTAAACAGAGAGGGTGAGAAATGACTAAAGTAAAAGCCTACGGCGCACAAAATGCGCAAAGCGCATTGTCTGGGCTAGAGATTGAACGCCGCCCATTGAACCCCGATGATGTGCAAATAGAGATTCTGTATTGTGGCGTCTGCCACTCAGACTTGCATACCGCCCGTAATGAATGGAAGAACACCATCTATCCATCGGTACCCGGTCACGAAATTGTCGGCCGTATTACTGGGGTGGGTAATGCGGTAAAAAATTTCGAGGTCGGTGATCTGGCGGGTGTGGGTTGTATGGTGGATAGCTGTGGCCATTGCTCATCTTGTCATGATGGTGAGGAGCAATATTGCGAGAGCGGCTTTACAGGTACCTACAACGGCCCCGTATTTGGCGGTGAGAATACATTCGGTGGCTATTCACAGAGCATCGTGGTTAAAGAAGCCTTTGTCTTGCATATCACGCATGCGCCAGAAGTATTGGCCGCCGTCGCACCACTTCTATGTGCAGGTATTACAACATACTCGCCTTTGAAGCACTGGGGTGTTGGCCCGGGTAAAAAAGTGGGCATCGTCGGTTTGGGCGGCCTTGGTCATATGGCAGTCAAGATCGCTCATGCTATGGGAGCCCAGGTAGTGCTGTTTACCACCTCAGCGAGTAAAGTCGCCGATGCCAAGCGTCTTGGC
>JBPCSW010000198.1:0-5057 GCA_051006675.1 Fluviibacter sp. | reverse complement strand
CGTAACCAAGAAGTGACGGTGGTGAGTAATGATCCGGCAACGATGACGATTAAGCTTAAAGAAGGTGATCAGGCAGCAACGCTGAATGTAACGGCACTGAATAAGAACCTGTCTCAGTTAATGATTGTCGGTACGGCGCCTGCCGGTGAAAATCCGCAAACCACACGAATCGTTAACGCCGTCATGCGCTTGTGTGGTGACCTGGGTAAAAACTGCCAGATGGGTGGCAACTGATTCATGGGTGATCCGATTCGTTTGACGCAGTACAGCCATGGCGCAGGTTGTGGCTGCAAGATTTCTCCCAAGGTGCTGGATATCATTGTTGCCGGCAGCGGGCTGCAGAATCTTGACCCTAAGCTCTGGGTCGGGAACGCTTCACGTGACGACGCTGCGGTGTATGCGATTGACGCAGAGCGTGGGGTGGTGTCGACCACCGACTTTTTTATGCCGATTGTTGATGATCCGTTTGATTTTGGACGGATTGCGGCAACGAATGCCATTAGCGATATTTATGCCATGGGCGGCACGCCATTGATGGCCATTGCTATTCTGGGGTGGCCTGTGAGTGTGCTGCCACCGGAAGTGGCGCGCGAAGTTGTGCGTGGTGGCCGTGCTGTTTGTGAAGCAGCCGGGATTCCGCTGGCTGGCGGTCATTCGATTGATGCGCCAGAACCGATTTTCGGGCTGGCGGTGACGGGTTTGGTGGATAAGACCCGCATGAAGCGCAACGACACAGCAGTGGTCGGTTGCCAGCTGTATCTGACCAAGCCGCTGGGTGTGGGCATTTTGACCACGGCAGAAAAGCGTGGGTTGCTCCAGCCTGAACATGTGCATATCGCGCGCGACTGTATGACCCGCTTGAACAAGGTGGGCGCCGAATTTGGTAAGTTACCCCAGGTAATGGCCATGACGGACGTGACGGGCTTTGGGTTGCTGGGTCATCTGGTCGAAATGGCTGATGGCAGTGGTCTCACTGCCGAGCTGGATGCGGCGGCGGTGCCGATGCTGCCCGGCGTGGCGCAATACCTTGCTGCCGGCTGTATCCCGGGAGGCACGCTACGCAATTTTGATAGTTACGGCGCCCGCATTTCTACGCTAGCCGATGACCAGAAGCCTGTGCTCTGTGATCCGCAGACCAGCGGTGGGTTACTGGTGGCCGTGCTGCCTGAAGGGGATGCAGGATTCCGTGCGGTGGCTGAAGCCAATGGTTTGTTGCTACAACCGATCGGGCATTTAGTGCCACAACAGTCGCAGGCGGTTGTCGTACGCTGATGTTGCAGACGGTTAACGACTATCGGGAAATATTCCTGAGCGGTGTGCCGTTGATGGATACGCGGGCACCCGTTGAGTTTAGTCGTGGGAGCTTTCCTGGGGCGACGAATCTGCCGCTGATGACTGATGACGAGCGGGCGCGCGTGGGTACCTGTTACAAAGAGTTGGGGCAGGAAGCCGCGATCGCGCTTGGGCATCAGCTGGTGGCTGGAGATGTGCGTGCAAACCGGATTGCGGCCTGGGCCACTTTTGCTCAAGCCAACCCGGAGGGTTATCTGTTCTGTTTCCGGGGTGGGTTACGTTCGCAGATTGTTCAGCGCTGGCTGTCAGAAACTGCCGGGGTTCAATATCGCCGGGTCGAAGGCGGGTACAAAGCCATGCGGCAGTTTTTAATGGCAACCACAGAAGCAGCGGTAAAACAACGCCCGATGTGGGTTGTGGGTGGCATGACAGGCACAGGGAAAACCGAGCTGCTTTCAGGTTTGCCTCATGCAGTGGATTTAGAGGGTTGTGCGAACCATCGGGGCTCTGGGTTTGGAAAGCGCGTCAACGGGCAACCGGCACAGATTGATTTTGAACATCGGATTGCCATTCGTTTCCTACAGCTTGAAGCGGCGGTGCTGCCAGGCTTTGTGGTTGAAGATGAAGGCCTCTTTGTGGGCAAGTGTGGTTTGCCCGAGCCGTTATACCGACAAATGGCATTGGCACCATTGGTTTGGCTGGAAGACGGGTTTGAAAACCGGGTCAACCGCATCCTGCAGGACTATGTGGTGGATCAGCTAGCCGATCACCGGGCGTTTTATGGGGAAAGTGAAGGGTTTAGCCGTTTTGAGTTGCATCTTCAACAGAGTTTGGGGAATATTCATAAACGCCTAGGCGGAGAGCGTTACAAACGGGCAGCTGCAATGATGACCGATGCGCTAAAGGTTCAGCGGCTATCTGGCGCGGTTGATGGGCACCAGTTATGGATTGAATTGCTGCTGCGCGAATATTACGATCCCATGTACCAGCATCAGAAGGCCAGCAAGGCCGGACGGATTGTGGCGACAGGCGATGCCGCTGCGCTGCAACAGTTTTTGCTTAAATGACGAATTGTCATAATTCGGTAACGTTGGCCACCTAGACTTCAGTCTGTTGAAATTTTTAAGTCCCATGCCTGTGTGCTACGGGATCAACTACTGGAGTCTAAGCGATGAAAGTTTCTGTGAACAAGCTGTTGGTGAGCCTGCTGGTTTCGGCAGGCCTGGTTGCTGGTGCAAACGCTGCACAGCTAACGGGTGCTGGCGCTACTTTTCCTGCGCCTATGTATGCAAAGTGGGCAGAAACCTACAAAGCAGAAACCGGCACGACGATTAACTACCAGGCGATTGGTTCGGGTGGTGGCGTTAAACAAATTCAGGCGAAGACCGTTGATTTCGGCGCAAGTGATGATCCAGTAGCGGCTGCCGAACTTGAGAAAAGTGGTCTGGCTCAATTCCCGGCCATTATTGGTGGCGTGGTTCCTGTTGTTAACATCAAGGGCATCGCTCCGGGCCAGTTGAAGCTGAATAACGCCACGCTATCAGACATCTTCCGTGCCAAGATCACCAAGTGGAATGATCCGGCCATTGCATCGGTGAACCCGGGTGTAACGCTGCCAGATACCGCTATTACGATTGTTTACCGTTCGGATTCGTCGGGTACCACGGCTGTCTTTACAGATTTTCTGGCGCAAGTGTCGCCGCCGTTCAAGGGCGTAGTGGGTGCTGGCAAAACAGTGAACTGGCCAGCCGGTGTAGGTGGCAAGGGTAACGCCGGTGTTGCAGCAAACGTCACCAAGATTGATGGCGCTGTGGGCTATGTGGAGTACGCATACGCCAAGCAGAACAAGATGTTGCACGTGTCGCTGATCAATCGCGATGGCAAAGCAGTTCAGCCGAATGAAGCAAGCTTCGCAGCAGCTGCATCGAAAGCTAACTGGGCCGGCACACCTAACTTTGCGGTGAATCTGAACAATCAGGCGGGCGCAAACTCCTGGCCAATTACATCAGCATCGTTCATCCTGGTTTACAAGAAAGCTGAAAAGCCGGAACAGAGTTCTGAAGTGCTGAAGTTCTTTAACTGGGCGCTGACCAAGGGGCAAAATATGGCGGTTGCACTGGATTACGTGCCGCTACCGGATAATGCCGTTAAAGCTATCGTCAAGAGCTGGGCCGAGATTAAAGGCCCGGATGGCAAGCCAGTCTACACGGCGAAGTAATTACCGAATGCTAAAACAGGCACAGCCGGCTTCAAGCCGGTTGTGCCGTCTCAGGCAGGATAACAATGTCTCAAAACATGATCGAAACCGAAGCAGCCGTTCAGGCCGCGATGAAACGGCAAGCTGAAAAGTCTGCCGTCTTTTTGCGGCAAGACCGTATTTTTGCCGGCATTACCTTCAGTTTTGCTGCCTTAGTATTGCTGGTGTTGTTCGGTATTCTGGTATCGCTTATGGTCCAGGCTTGGCCTGCGATCAATGAGTTCGGGCTGGGCTTTTTCTACAGTACGACCTGGAGTCCATCGACGGGTGAGTTTGGTGCCGGTATTGCGATTTGGGGCACGCTTGCCACGTCGTTCATTGCGCTACTGATCGGTGTTCCGATCAGTTTTGGTATTGCCATGTTTTTAACAGAGTCCTGCCCGGTTTGGATGCGACGTCCATTGGGTACGGCTATTGAGCTGCTGGCCGGTGTGCCGTCGATTATTTACGGCTTCTGGGGTGTGTTCATTTTTGCACCGATGGTGCAGGAGTACGTCCAGCCCTGGATGATTAGCTGGTTGGGCGAGCCATTCTTTGCTGGCCCCCCGTTAGGGTTGGGCGTTTTCACGGCAGGCCTGGTGTTGGCGTTGATGATTATTCCGTTTATTGCTTCGGTGATGCGGGATGTATTCGAGACAGTGCCCGGTGTGCTGAAGGAATCCGCCTACGGCATTGGCTGCACCCGTTGGGAAGTTATTCGCAATATTGTGCTGCCTTATACCCGCGTGGGTGTTATCGGGGGCATTATGCTCGGGCTTGGCCGGGCCTTGGGTGAGACCATGGCGGTGACCTTTGTGATTGGTAACGCCAACCGCTTTGCCTTGAATCTCTTCGCGCCGGGTAACTCAATTGCGTCGACTCTGGCTAACGAGTTTGCCGAAGCAGATGCCAGCATGCACATCCCTGCCTTGTTTGGCCTGGGGCTGATTCTCTTCATCATTACCTTCGTTGTGTTGTCAGCGTCTGAATGGCTGATCAAACAGGGTGAGCGTAAAGCGGGAGGTCGATAATGGATGCGCGCTACCAACGTCGTAAATTCGTTAATGGTCTGAGCACAACGTTATCGGGTATCGCAGTCGCGATTGGTGTGGCTGGCCTTGTCTGGATTTTAGCCACACTCTTTATTAAAGGGCTGCCAGCGATGAACTGGGCGTTCTTTACCGAATCAACACCGGCTCCCGGCTCTGAGGGTGGCGGCATGGCCAACGCTATTGTTGGCAGCTTGTTGATCGTAGGCCTAACGACGGTTGTCACAACGCCGATTGGTATTTTGGCAGGTATCTATCTGGCTGAATTTGGCGATCGATCAAGAGTAGCTTCGATTACGCGCTTTGTTACCGACATCATGTTGTCAGCACCATCGATCGTGATTGGTTTGTTTGTGTATGCGTTGTTTGTTACAACGACTAAACATTTTTCCGGTTGGACAGGCTCAGTGGCGTTGGCGTTGATTGCCGTGCCAGTTGTGGTGCGAACTACCGAGAATATGCTCAAGCTCGTCCCTGGT
>JBPCSW010000197.1:0-4827 GCA_051006675.1 Fluviibacter sp. | reverse complement strand
GTGCTGTTTATGCGTTCGTGATTGCTGTCTTTGTGTACAAAGACATGGGGCTTAAGGATGTACCGCGAGTATTGCTCTCGTCAGCCAACATGAGTGCGATGCTGCTCTACATCATTACCAACGCCGTGCTCTTTTCGTTCCTCATGACAAGTGAAAGCATTCCGCAGGCTATGGCCGATTGGTTGCTGGACAAGGGCTTAGGTGTTATCACCTTCCTGCTGTTCGTCAACATCATCCTGCTGGTTGCTGGTAACTTTATGGAACCATCCTCTATCGTGCTGATTTTTTCGCCGATTCTGTTCCCCGTGGCGATGAAGCTGGGGATCGATCCGGTTCACTTCGGTATCATGATGGTGGTGAATATGGAAGTCGGCATGTGTCACCCGCCGGTGGGCTTGAATTTGTACGTGGCTTCTGGAATTACCAAGATGGGCATTACCGAGCTGACTGTGGCAGTATGGCCATGGTTGCTCACCATGCTGGTTTTCCTGGTGCTGGTTACTTATTGGCCGGGGCTGAGCCTCTGGTTCCCGCGCATGTTAGGGATGATTAGTTAAGCAGAGAAACCCGGCGCAAGCCGGGTTTTTTGATGAAATAGGGTTTCGCCAGATCATATGTTTTTCTGAATCGTTCACCATGCTCAAACAAAAAGCGTCCGCGAAGATCAAAGCACGTTATGCCTTTGTCGGTGTCGTGCTTTTATGCGTCTTGATTGGTTATGGTGCGTATCGGAATATCTTCGATAAGACGATTGAAACGGAGGCAGCGCGGCACCGACAGAATCTTGAAACCGTCAGTCTGTCTATTAATGCAACGTTATCGAAGTATGAAGAGTTGCCATTGGCGATCGCCAAAGATGCCCGAATTCATGCGGCTTTAAGTCACAAGTCACAACCCGCTCAAATCGGAGCAGCAAATCAGTACCTTGCTGAAATCAACCAGATTCTCGGTACAGATACCATTTACATTATGAATCGGGATGGTCTGACGCTGGCCTCCAGTAATTGGGATCAGCCTGATAGTTATGTGGGAGATAACTATTCGTTTCGCCCGTACTTCACGGGGGCGATGCAGTCCGGGATTGGAAAGTTCTATGGCATTGGGGTGGCTTCCGGCAAACCCGGTTATTACATCGCATGTCCCGTTGAGATTGATGGCAAGACATTGGGTGTCATAACCATCAAGATTCGCCTTTCCGAAATTCAATCAGCCATCGGTGAGTTTAATGACTATCTGTTAGTCACCAATGAAGATGGCATCGTGATCTTGTCATCTGAAGCATCGCAGTTATACAAGGCGACCCGGCTTTTGAACGCAGAGGCACAGGGTCGAATAAATCAGAGTCGGCAGTTTTCGGGTCAGCCTCTAAGCCCTTTTCAGTTTCACGGGGCATCACTCACAATTGATGATGACAACGAGCGCAAGTTGCTCAATGGAGAGTCTTATCTGGTGCAGTCCGTGCCGCTAGGTGAGCGGGGTTGGGACATTGTACAAATTAGCAGCACACGGGAAACAAGAGCGATCGCCCTGGCTAGCTCGGTGGCGATTGGCTTTGCCGTCGGCTTTTTAATGATTTCGTTGCTGAACTGGTATTACCGCAGAACGGCGCATCGAGAAAAGCTCGAAATATTTGCCAACATCGAAAGTCAGATACAGGAACGCACTTTGGAGCTCACTGAAAAAATCCGTGATCTTGAAAAAGCCGAGGCCATCCTTAAAAAGACTCGAGATGATGCTGTCCAGGCAGGCAAACTTGCTGCGTTGGGTCAAATGGCAGCGGGGGTCACGCATGAGCTGAGCCAACCTTTGTCGGCCATACAACTTTATGCCGGTAACACAAAGCGACTGCTCGAAAGTGGTAATTTGCCCATGGCCTTTGAAAACATTGATAGCATCAATGCGCTGGTGACGAGGGCAGGCGCTATTCTTTCGGAGCTTAAAACCCTGTATCGCAACGATGAAACACGTGTCGAGCCGATCGCGTTAAATGCCATCATCCAGAATGCTGTGCTCGTGATGAATCCCTTTTTGCGCAAAGCTAATGTGCGGCTTAATGTTCTCGGGTTGGATGACAAAGTCATGTCGTCGACGGGTAAGTTAGAGCAAGTCTTTATCAATCTGATGTCTAACTCAATTGATGCGCTAGCAGATTCGTCAGAGGGTGTTATTGACGTGCAATGTACACGACTGGGTAATAATGTCGTTGTGCGATATGCCGACAATGGGCCCGGGTTAGGCGATGCCGTGGCTGGTAAGATTTTTGAACCATTCTTTACGACTAAGCCTTCGGGCAAAGGCCTCGGTTTGGGCTTGGCAATCAGTAAGTTTATTGTTGATGCGATTGGTGGGAAAATTGATTGCCGTAATTTGTCGTCGGGTGGACTAGAGTTCACGATTGTTTTGCGTCATGTGAGTGATTGATTTTATGCGATTGAAGGAAGCTGCTAATCGGGTCAAGATTTACTTGATTGAAGATGATGATGCGATTCTTAAGAGCTGTGAACAGGCGCTGACGCTAGAGAACTTTAATGTCAGGACATTCAAGGACGCTACATCATTTTTGAATCTGGAACCGCGTCAGTTTCCGTATGTAGTCATTACAGACGTAAACCTCCCGGATGACTGCGGTATTAGCGTGATGAATAAGGTGCTCGCCAAGCAGGCAGAGGTGCCGGTCATTATTATGACGGGACATGGTGACATCAACATGGCGGTAGATGCCATGAAAGAGGGCGCGTTCGATTTTATTGAAAAGCCATTCAGTTTTGACCGCTTGATCACCACTGTTAGAAATGCCGTTGAAAAGGCTGCTCTGGTTGATCAATACAACACGTTGGCACGTAATACGGCAAAGCAAAGTTTCAGTTTGATCGGGCAGTCTGAACGGCTTCTCAAGCTAAAACAACAGATCACCATGCTTGCCCCGACTGGGGTGGATATCCTGATTAACGGGGAGACGGGTACGGGCAAAGAGGTTGTTGCACAAGCCTTGCATCAGGAAAGCCGTCGCACAGGACCATTTGTTGCAATCAATTGTGCTGCGCTACCTGAACATATCTTTGAGAGTGAGCTTTTCGGTCACGAGGTCGGTGCGTTTACCGGAGCGACCAAGCGGCGTATCGGAAAATTCGAATTTGCAAACGAAGGCACCCTGTTTCTGGACGAAATCGAATCTATGCCGCTGGGGCTGCAGGCAAAACTACTGCGCTCCATTCAGGAGAGAACGATCCAACGATTGGGATCCAACGAGTCCATCCCCGTATCGTGCCGGATTATTGCCGCTACAAAGACCAACCTTAAAGGTTTGTCTGATCAGGGATCGTTCCGCAGCGATCTCTATTTTCGGTTAAATGTGGTTAATCTTTATCTGCCAGCGTTGCGGGAGATCTCTGAAGATCTCCCTCTGATCTTTAATCATTACCTGGTGCGTTATCGAGACAAATACGCATCACAGTCAGCAGACCTTTCCGAAAATGTCCTGAGGTATCTGGTTTCTCACCCGTGGCCGGGTAATGTTCGTGAACTAAACAACTTTGCGGAGCGAGTCGCCGTCGGGATTCCATTTGCTGACATGAGTCAAAGTGGATCTGATGAAGAGCCTCTCACACTGGCTAAGCTTTTGGAACGTGCTGAAAGAGATGCTCTTGTAATGGCCCTCCGACTGGCAAGTGGCAACGTGGCGGATGCGTCACAGATATTGGGAATTCCGGCAAAGACGCTTTATGACAAGCTTGCGCGATTATCTATTCAGGTGACCGATTTTAAAGGGCTTTCATAGCCAATCAGTCGCGGCAGATCGTTGTCAACTTGTTATTATTGTCGAAAGATACGTTTAGGATAAAAAAAGATGTTGCAGACTGTGTCACCGATGGAACTCATTGCCACAACCATATTTGCGGTAGCGGTTCTTCATACCTTTTCAACGAAGTTTTTTGCGCGCCTTGCACATGTCCAACCAGCCCATGCTGGCTTCTGGCATCTGCTCAGCGAAGTTGAAGTGGTATTTGGATTCTGGGCATTTATATTCATGTTGGTGGTTTTTTTCTTCATGGGACAAAGCACCGCAGTTGAATATGTGGAATCCAGAAACTTTACTGAGCCATTTTTTGTGTTTGCCATCATGGTTATTGCTGCGAGCCGTCCGATTCTCAAGGCTGTTGAAGCAATCATTACATTCCTCGCTGGCGTGCTACCTATCAATCGTCCGTTGGCCATGTATTTCTTATGTCTGTCACTATTGCCATTGCTGGGCTCACTGATCACCGAGCCAGCAGCCATGACGCTGGGCGCGCTGATGCTCAGGGATAGCTTTTATCGTTATGGACTTTCGCGTCGGCTCAAATACGCAACCATTTGGGTCTTGTTTGTGTCTGTTTCTGTGGGCGGCACGCTGACCAACTTTGCTGCGCCACCTGTTTTGATGGCAGCGGATGCATGGGGTTGGAGCTCCCATTACATGCTCGTGAATTTCGGTTGGAAAGCGGCCTTGGCGGTTTTCTTTAACGCCCTGTTCGTCACATGGTATTTCCGCAAGGAAATCGCTTCAAAGGGAAAAATACCCGAGTTGGCCCCGAATCAGCGCGTGCCTATGGTGGTCGTGCTCGTTCACCTCGCGTTTCTCGCTGGCGTGGTTGCGTTTTCTCACCACCCAGCCGTGTTTCTTGGCCTATTTCTGTTTTTTCTTGGATATACAGAGGCTTACAGCCGTTATCAGGATCGGCTTTTGCTCCGCGAAGCGCTGCTGGTCGCCTTCTTTTTGGCCGGGTTGGTCGTTCTCGGGGGCTTGCAACAGTGGTGGTTGCAGCCGGCGATTTCAGACGTGGAACC
>JBPCSW010000196.1:0-2704 GCA_051006675.1 Fluviibacter sp. | reverse complement strand
AGGCTAGGTTGTAGGTACTGACCCAGGGTAAGCATTTCGCAGCCATGAGCTCGCAGATCAGATAGGACATTAACAATCTCTTCAATGACCTCACCAAGGCCCAGCATCAGCCCGGATTTCGTTGGTACATGGGGGTGAGAAGACTTGAAGGTCTGTAATAAGGTGAGAGATGCATGATAGTCGGAGCCCGGACGCGCTGCCTTGTAGAGGCGGGGAACGGTTTCAAGATTATGGTTGAATACATCGGGTGGGGCGGATTGCAGACAGCGAAGTGCGACAGTTTGCCTGCCCCTGAAGTCGGGAGTCAAAACTTCGATGCGTGTATTGGGCGATGCATATCGTATGGAGTTAATGCATTTGGCAAAATGTTCTGCGCCACCGTCAGGTAGGTCATCACGATTGACAGACGTGATAACTACGTATTTGAGTTTGAGCTGACGGATGGTTTCTGCAAGATGTTTGGGCTCATTGGGATTAGGGGCTTTTGGTCGTCCATGAGCAACATCGCAGAACGGGCAGCGACGAGTGCAGAGGTCACCAAGTATCATGAAGGTCGCCGTGCCATGACTAAAGCACTCGGACAGGTTAGGGCATGAAGCTTCTTCGCAAACGCTGTGCAACTGATGTTCACGAAGAATCCGCTTTATTTGACCTACCTTATGAGAGTCTCCCAGTCGGGTACGTATCCAGGCGGGCTTGGGGGTTAATAAATCTGTTTTTTCTACCTTTATTGGAATTCGCTTGAGCTTTTCTGCATTACGCTGATGGCTTTCAGGCGTTGAGCGTGATGGGGCAGTCAGATCAGTAAGCTTGTTCATGGATGCATATTGAAAGATGAGGGCGCCACTTAGGATTTGTAATCATAGAATGATTTTATTAAAGCGGTCGCAAGGGCTGGAGCTAGGGCGGAAGCGCCAGTTTCTATCTCCAGTGCCTGAAGGCTAGTAACGGTAAGCCCAGTATAGCCACAAGGATTGATGGCAGAAAAATAACTGAGGTCTGGGTTAACATTCAGGCTAAGACCGTGATAGGTGCAACCTCGACTAACGCGGAGTCCGATGGAAACGATCTTGCTATCATCGACGTAGACGCCCGGAGCGTTCACTCGGGATATTCCAGTAATTCCATAGCTAGCAAGGAAATCGATAGCTGCGGCTTCCAGGCAGTTGATGGTGCTTTTGATGCCACGGTTCATTCGTCGCAAGTCTAGCAAAATGTAGGCTATGAGTTGCCCGGGGCCGTGCCAGGTAATCTGTCCGCCACGATCTGTCTTGATGATTGGCGTATTGGTGGGACGGATCAAATTATTGGGGTCACCGTTCAGGCCAAGGGTATAAATCGCCGGATGTTGCAGCAGCCAGATTTCATCCGGCGTTGTTGCATTGCGTGACTCGGTGAAGCTTTTCATCTGCTGCCAACAGATGTCGAAGTCGATTAAACCCAGATTGCGTATGCGTGGCGCGATCAATTTGGTGTATCAAGAAAAAGTTTGGCTAGTCCCAGAAAGATGAAAAACCCCATGCCATCGGTCATGGCTGTCAGGAGAACGCTGGTTCCAATGGCTGGATCTAACCCCATGCGATTTCTAAGTAGCGGAATAGTTAGCCCGGTAAGGGCGGCGACCAGTAGATTCAGCAGGGTAGCGCCTGCCATCACCATCCCCAGGTCAACACTGGAATAGAGCCAATAGGCCAAAAGACCAAGAACGGCGCCCCAGACGATACCATTGAGAAGGCCAATGGCGATCTCCTTGATGATTAGTCGACGGATGTTGGTGGTGCTTATGAGGCCAAGAGCCAGTGAGCGAACAATCAGTATGCTGGTTTGATTGCCAGTGTTGCCGCCAATGCCAGCCACGATGGGCATTAAGGAGGCTAATGCGACAATCTTGACGATGGTATCTTCGAAAAGGCCGATGACGCGGGTGCTGGCAAAGGCGGTAATTAAGTTGATGCCGAGCCATACCCATCGGTTCTGTGCGCTTTTCCAGACACTTGAAAAGATGTCCTCATCTTCGCGCAATCCCGCTTCTGCTAGCCGTTCTTCGTCTGATTTACGTCGGATGAAATCCACAATGACATCAATGCCCAGCCGCCCTTTAAGCTGATGATGTTCGTCGACCACGGGAGCTGAAAGCAGATCGTAGCGTTCGAAGGCGCGCGCAGCGTCTTCCGCGTCATCGTTCAGTCGGAAGTGCACGACATCGTGAGCCATGACGGAAGCGACGGATTGTTCGGCGTTATTGGTGACCAGGCGTTTGAGGGATAGAACACCCTTAAGCACGTTGTTTTCGTCAACTACAAAAAGCTTGTCCGTATGCTCGGGAAGTTCGCCGCGCTGGCGGAGATACCTTAGAACCGCGCCAAGTGTCGTGTCGGCGCGGATGGTTACCATGCCGAAATCCATCAAAGAAGCAACGGTATCGATTTCAAAAGCAAGGACAGACTGCAGCCGTTGCCGGTTTTGGTCGTTGAGGTTCTGTAGCAGTTCCTGCATGACATCTTCGGGAAGGTCGGGTGCAAGGTCTGCGATTTCGTCGGTATCGAGCTGCTCCGTTGCGGAGAGTAGCTCATTCTTGTCCATGGACGAAATGAGTGTTTCTCGGACCGCATCGGAAACATCCAGAAGGATTTGGCCATCAAGGTCCGATTCCACCAGATTCCAGAGCGCGAGGCGCTGGTCCACCGGAAGGGATTCCAGGATG
>JBPCSW010000195.1:0-3202 GCA_051006675.1 Fluviibacter sp. | reverse complement strand
GTGCTACATTGCTCGACTCCAGCTTGGCAGTCAGGGCGACCACGGCTTGGGTCAAAGCTTCAATTTTCGATTCGAGTGACATACAGGGATTCCTTTACGGTAACAGGAGGTTGAATTGTGAGGCGGTCTTCGATGAACGCCTCGATGATTTCACGCAGCACATTGGACGGTTGCCCGTACTTCTGCACCTTGATGTGAAATTTCTTGTGACTGTCGGGCGACACCCGTACAGTCAGAAACTTGGATTTGGACTTGATTGCCATGATTTATTTCCTGATCGGTTGCACAAAGTGTATCACGGTGTGCTACGATTGTGCAACGGTTTTGAAAATAAATCGCAAAAAGAAAAAGCCCCGGTGGTTAGACCGGGGCTTTGGAGGAGAGACACCATGAAGAAACTGGCAACTGCGATCACCAGCGAAGGTATTTTATGACAGCAATTCCAACTGTACAAGCACACCCTGCATCCATTGATGCGTACATCAGGCACGGGTGGTCACTTGTGCCCATCCCAGCGGGCACCAAAGGCCCACGCACACCAGGCTGGAACCTCAAAGTCAACGCCCTGAAGTCCCAAACTGACCTGCCTGCGGGCTACGGCATCGGCTTGGCCCATGCGTACAGCGGCACGATGGCCTTGGACATTGACGAGTGGGAGTCCACCGCTGTGGCGCTCGGGCAACACGGCATCGACCTGCAAGCGTTGTATGATGCAAACGATGCTGTCATCGTGGACTCGGGCAGGGCTGGTCACGGCAAACTTTTGTACCAGATGCCCTTTGGCTTGGCGCTGCCGTCCAAAAAGATCCTGATCAACAGCGTCACAGCCTACGAGCTTCGCTGCGCCACGGCCAACGGCCTGACGGTGCAGGATGTCATGCCCCCAAGCATCCACCCCGACACGCTCCAGCCTTACCGCTGGGCAGGCAAGGGTCACTGGACGCGACTGCCCACCATACCCCAGCCCTTGCTTGATCTGTGGCAAGGTCTGCTGGCGCAGGACAAAGAGCGCACCATCGGCACGGGTGACGCCACTGACGCATCGTGGTCTGACATTCGATCAGCCCTTGAGGCCATCCCGGCCAACTGCTCCCGCGAGGAGTGGGTCACGGTGGGCATGGCGCTCAAGTGGGCCGGGGAGCAAACAAACCAGCTTGATCAGGGCCTGACCCTGTGGCACGACTGGAGCCAGCAGTCGGTTGACAAATACCCCGGGGAAAGGGAAATCGTCAACCAATGGGTCAGCTTCAGGAACGACAAGGCCACAGCGGTCAAGCTGGGCAGTCTGTTCCACATCGCCAAGCAGCACGGGTGGGTCAAGCCCCTGCCCGACATCTCTGCCATGTTCTCGGCAGTGGAGGCACCCGCTGACCCAAAGTCTGTCATCGTTGACCTGCGGCCACGGCCACCGATGATGGACATCTCCATGTGGCCAGCCGTCATTGCACGCCGTGCCGAAGAGATCGGCCAGACCGTGGGGTGCGACCCCTTGGTGCCCCTGTTCGCAGGGCTGGCCGCTGTCTGCGGTGTGGTCGATGCCCGCACCCGGCTGGAACTGATCAAGGACTTCAAGGTGCCCCCGGTGCTGTGGCTTATGACCATCGGTGCGCCAGCGGACAAAAAGACCCCAGGTTCGGCCCCCATGCTGGCACCCCTGAAACTGCTTGAGATGGAAGATCGGCCACGGTTCAAAAAGGATATGCTGGACTGGGAGGGTCAGGAGGCCATGTTCGCCTCAAGCAAAAAGGCTTTCCTTGAGTTCTCGGCCAGCCCTGACGCCATGCTGGGCGCTGACCAAGCGCCCCAAGTTTACGACCTGCCCCCGCAACCCGTGCCCCTGCGCATCACCGTGGACGATGTGACCAGCCAGAAGCTGGTGCGCTTGGCAGCAGACAGACCCAGAGGGTTGCTGTGCGCACTGGACGAGATGAACAGTTGGGTGCGCAAGCTCACCGACAAGGCCAGCGGCGAGGATCGCTCGGCGTGGGTCAAGGCTTACGAATCGTCCAGCTACGAGATGGATCGGGTGGGCAGCGGCTCAATCTTTGCCGAGAACCTGGCCGTCAGCATCTACGGCAACATCCAGCCTCGCGTGTTCCGTGAGAACCTGCACAACCTGAGCGCCGACGGTCTGGTGCAGCGCTTCGTGCCCTGCATCCTGAACGGTGACCTGACCCGCAAGCCCGTGGAGATCCCAGACTACCTGCTCAACAAGCAGCAGTGGGAGCAGACCCTGCGCATTGTGTTCGCCCTGCCTGCGATGACCTACCAGTTGTCCCCCGAGGCCAAAGCCGTGTATCAGGAATTCCAAGACTGGTACGACAGCAAGCGCCACGACGAGCGCTTACTCCAGTCTGACGATACCTTTATGACCGCCTTTGGCAAGATCGAGGGCTTGACCGGGCGCATCATGCTCATGTTCCACCTGATCGAGTCGCCCTTCAGCCCCACGGTGTCCGCAGATCTGGCCAAGCGGGTGATTCACATGGTGCAGACCTATGTCGTCCCGGCCTACCGGTATGCCCTGAGCGAGTTGTCCGGTGCGTCCAACTTCGACACCTGGCTGCGTGACTACATCATCCAGCACGCCGACGAGCCCACCATCACCTTGGCCGAGATCAAGCGCTCTGCCCGCCGCCAGATTGAGAAGGTCAATGTGTGGCAGCAGGATCAGATGATCTACGGGGCCATGTACCCGCTGGAGCAGGGCAGGTGGGTCATGCGCATGGATGACGGCAGCAGGGAGAACCAGCACCATGCCCAGTGGGCCATCAACCCTGCGCTGGCCGTGCAGTTCAAGGATCACCGCAAAGCCGTGATCGACGCCAAGCAGCGCCAGCTTGATGAGATCTACCGGCTGTCCAAAAAAGAAAAGCCCCGTGTTTACGGGGCCGAGTTGTTGGATTGATCAGGGGGCCAATGGCCCCTTTTTCACGCCCGGGCTTCTTTGCGTCCCTTCTCGATCAGCTCACGGGCATATGTCTGATCCTCGGGGCTTTCGCTTGAAAGCATGGCTCTCAACTTGTATGCAATGGCCCGGGCCACCTCGCTGTTGTTGGCACGCTCATACCGTGCGCCTTCGTTTACATAATCTGATTCTGGGTGATTCATTTTCATTTCCAATTTCCAAAAAGTTTCAAACGCCTTATTAGGGCTTTTTTCGCCAAAGTGAATTTCCAATAAGTTTCAAACGCCTTATAAG
>JBPCSW010000194.1:0-9378 GCA_051006675.1 Fluviibacter sp. | reverse complement strand
GCCATGGATACGGAACAGTCCTGGCTGCTTTTTCTTTTCTAGGAAGTCTGCTGCGCAAACGTTGGCGGCGAGCATGCACTCTTCAATGAGTCGATGCGCATCATTCCGGATGACCGGCACAATGGCTTCGATCTTGCCCTGAACGTTAAAGCGCATTTGCGTTTCAACGGTATCAAAATCAATAGCACCCCGTTTGAAACGGGCGGCATGCAGTGTTTTAAACAATGCGTAGAGGGTATGCAACTGAGGCTGCACAGCCTGATGCACAACAGTTGCGGGCTGCACCTCTCCAGATAACCAGCTCCAGACCTGGTTATAGGTAAGGCGTGCCCGTGAACGGAATACGGCTGGGTAGAAACGGTATTTAGTCACTTCACCGCTGGCATCAATCTGCGCATCACAGACCATCGCCAGACGATCAACATCCGGATTCAATGAGCACAAGCCGTTGGATAGTTTTTCCGGCAGCATGGGGATAACACGGCGCGGGAAATACACCGAGTTGCCGCGCGCCGTTGCTTCTGTATCGAGTGCAGAGCCCGGGCGCACGTAATGCGATACGTCGGCAATGGCCACCACCAGACGCCAACCTTTACCCTTGGGCAACGCTTCGGCAAAGACCGCATCATCAAAATCCTTGGCGGTTTCACCATCAATGGTGACCAAAGGCAGATCACGGAGATCTTCACGCTTACCGAGATCACGATCGACCACCACTTCTTCAGGTAGCTTGGCGGCTTCATCAATAACGGACTTAGGGAACTCGAAGGGCAGATCGTGTTTACGCAGCGCGATATCAATTTCCATACCGGGGTCTGCATAGTTACCCAGCACTTCCTTGATGCGCCCCACGGGTAGCGTGCGCTTACCGGGCTGCTCAAGAATTTCTGCAACAACCACCTGCCCCGGCGATACCCCCGGCGTATTGGCATCGGCTTTGCGCGGACGGCGGGAACGCCCTGCTGCGGGCGTTTCCCCTGCCAGAACAATCCGTGTATGCAAGCGGCGGTCTTCTGGCACCACATAACGCACACCGTATTCGTCGAAAACACGACCCACAACTTCGGTGTTGGCTCGTTCGGTCACTTCAACAATGCTGCCTTCCGGGCGACCACGACGATCGGTGCCGGTAACGCGTACGAGTACGCGGTCGCCATGCAGCGCTTTTTCCATCTGGCGGTTATCCAGAAAGATATCGGCGCTTTTATCGCGACCAATCGATGTTTCTGGACGGGCAAAGCCAAAGCCATCCGGATGGCCTTCAATACGACAGGCAATCAGGTCTGCCTTATTCGGCAGGATGAGCGCCCCCTTGCGATTACGCATGAGTTGGCCTTCGCGCTCCATGGCACGAATACGACGTTCAAAAGCGATTTGCTCATCATCATTAATGGCGAGTTTGGCCGCCAGCGCCGATTCGCTCATCGGACAGGCTGCCGCTTCCAGCGTTTGCATCATGTATTCACGTGATGGCAGCGGGTTTTCGTACTTCTCTTTTTCCCGTTCGTAAAACGGATCGAGCCGACGTATTTTGGCGACTCGGTTGGAATTCTTTGACATTTTCATTCTTTCTTCTATAATTCTGTTTCTTCGCACCTGCCCAGGTGGCGGAATTGGTAGACGCACTAGTTTCAGGTACTAGCGGGTAACTCCGTGGAGGTTCGAGTCCTCTCCTGGGCACCAACGAATAACATTGAACCCGCCTTGTGCGGGTTTTGTGTTTTTGGGCACTTTATCATCTTTATGTGGCCGGCCCATTTCATCACATAAGCCCCATATTGAGCCAGATCCTTTAAAGACAATAGGACGGCTCTAAAGCATTGAGCCCGCTGACGCGGGCTCAAATTTTTCAGATCAGGCGAAGGGGTGAACACGAACAATCGTTTCATCCCGCTCAGGGCCGGTAGAGACAATCGCTACCGGAACACCCGTCACCTGCTCGAGGCGCAACAGATAATCACGCGCTGCCTGTGGTAGATCTTCCCAGCGTTTGACGCCAAAGGTGGTTTCCGACCAACCCGGCATGCTTTCGTAGATCGGCTCGCAACGCGCCACGTCATCTGCGCCGAGCGGCAGCAGATCCAGCATTTTGCCGTCGAGCTTGTAGCCAGTGCAGATCTTCAGTTCTTCAATGCCATCCAGCACGTCGAGCTTAGTGATGCACAGGCCTGTCAGGCCGTTGATCATGGCAGAGCGACGCATTGCGGCTGCGTCGTACCAGCCGCAACGGCGCTTACGACCGGTAACGGTGCCGAATTCGCGGCCCACGGTAGACATCTGATAACCCGGCGTACCTTCGGTGTCGATGTCCAGTTCGGTAGGAAACGGGCCGCCACCCACACGCGTGGTGTAGGCCTTGGTGATGCCGAGGATGTAATGCAGCATGCCCGGACCCACACCCGTACCCGCCGATGCCTGGCCGGCCACACAGTTGGACGAGGTGACAAATGGGTAGGTGCCATGGTCAATATCCAGCAAGGTACCCTGTGCACCTTCGAACAGCAGGTTCTGACCGGCTTTATTCGCAGCATAAAGCGCTGCCGATACATCGCCGACCATTGGCTTGATCTGCTCGGCATCAGCCAGTGCCTGCGCCAGAATTGTGGCGTGATCCAGGGGCTCTGCGCCCAGGTACTGGGTCAGTACAAAGTTATGGTATTCCAGCACTTCCTTAAGCTTGGCCGACAATGTTTCCGGATGGAACAGGTCGTAAACGCGCAGCGCACGACGCGCTACTTTGTCTTCATAAGTCGGGCCGATGCCTTTGCCGGTGGTACCGATCTTGGTATCACTACAGCGCTTGGCTTCACGCGCACGATCCAGTGCCGAGTGATACGGCAAAATGACCGGACAACCCGGGCTAATGGTGACACGACCACGCACCTTGAGGCCATCGGCTTCCAGCGTGGCGATTTCGCTCAGCAGGTGGTGCACATCCAGCACGACACCATTACCGATGTAGCAATGAACGCCATCACGCACGATGCCCGAAGGCACGAGGTTCAGCTTGTATTCTTTTTCACCGATGACGAGCGTATGGCCAGCATTATGGCCGCCCTGAAAGCGGACAACACCACCAGCGTTATCTGTTAGCCAGTCGACGATCTTGCCTTTGCCTTCGTCGCCCCACTGGGTACCCACTACTACGATATTTTTAGCCATACGTAACGTCTGTTCTAAGAAAGTTGAATCAAAAAAAGCGCCGGGCTCAGCAAGCCTGAACGACCCACTTACCCTGCATCTGCACTAGGATTCGATCACAAACCCCACCGCTGTAAATCACTTCGCCGGTTGCAATGGCCGGCGCTTGCACTTCACCCGGTAGCGCGTCGATGACACGCTCACCACGATCACGCAAAACCTTGATGGCTTGGGCGCGCGTCTCGCACGCTTCTGCAGTAGCATCAGCGGCTAATGCGGGCGCGAAAACCGCTGCCTGCACAACAGGCAATGCAGACAAACGACACAGTTCGCGAATGTCTAACGAGAACCCGGTTGCTGGTCGCGCACGACCAAAAGCAGCCCCTACGCCATCATAACGGCCGCCCAGCACCATGGCTGCGCTATGACCCTCGCAGTAACCCGCGAAGACCATGCCGCTGTGGTAATGATACCCACGCAGATCCGAGAGATCCACGTACAAGGGCAAATCAGCTGCCTGATTGATAATCGCTTCCAGGTCATCCAGCGCCTTGTGAATGGCGGGCACCTTAGGCAATGCGTCACGCGCCTTATCCAGTACGGTGCGATCGCCATACAGGCGTGGTAGCGCCAGCATAGCCGTGCGCAATTCCGGACGCCAATTGATTGTTTCGCTATCCAGCGCCGGAATATCTTTGCGTTGTAGCAATTTGAAGAAGTGCTCTTCGCCTTCGCCTGAAACCCCTGCCAGCGTCATCAGTGTGCGGAAGATGCCCATATGACCCAGATCAATCCGGGCTGCTGGCGCACCTGCCGCCTGCAAGGTTGCAGCAGCCAGACGAACGATTTCCAGGTCGGCTGGCAGATCCGCGTAACCATATATCTCGGCGCCTAACTGGAATGGCTCACGACTGGCCTGCATGTCCGCAGGCTGTGCATGTAACACGCTGTGGCAATAACAAAGACGAACGACACCGGGACGGTTCAGCAAATGTGCGTCGATTCGTGCCACCTGGGGCGTCATATCGGCACGTACGCCCAGCGTACGACCCGAACCCTGATCAACCAGTGTAAAGGTGCGCAGATCGAGCTCACGGCCAGCGCCGGTTAATAGCGAATCCAGATACTCGATCAGCGGTGGTTGCACCAGCTCATAGCCATGTCCCTGGTACAGATCCAGCAGACGACGGCGCAGTATTTCAAGTCGAGCGGCCTCATCGGGCAACGCATCAGCAACGGATTCGGGCAACAACCACTTCATCATGATGTTTGACGCAATACAGTAAGAATGAGCACACCGGCAAGCATGGCTGTCAGACCCAGAAAGCGGATCTGACCGTCACGCAGCTGAAGCATGCGTTCAAAGGTTTCACGCCACATGCGCGGCGAAATGAATGGGAGCATACCCTCAAATACGAGCATCAGGGCAATCGCCAGCCAGATCGTGTCGTTCATGCGGGCACGCTTGGTATGGATAGATTATTCGGACCGGGGCGCATCTGCGCTAACCGGAGGAGACGCAGCTGGCGGATTATTCAGTCGATCCTGGAAAGCTGCCGCCTGTCCGTATTGCTTGGCAAAGGCTGCCACCAGACGGGTTTCAGCCGCCTGCCGTTGCTGCTGGCTCTGTTTGTAAGCGTCGCCAAGCACCTGATCGCGTTGTTTGGTCTGCAAAGCGACCAGCTGCTGTTCATCAGCAGAAAGCCCCTGCACTAAGCGCTGTTCGGCCTGCTGCCGACTTGCGGCCATGCGTTTGTAAATGGCTTCGTTGGCGTTATCTGCCAGAGCGACCTGACGGAGGCCAACCTGTTCGGCAACCATGCCCAGAGGCGCTAATTCGGCATTCAACGCGGAGAGCCACTTGGCCTGATCATCAACTGATAGCCCTTGCTGTAGGTTTGCGGCCGTTTGAGTTTGTGCCAGGCCTGTCAGGCTTTTGGCAAGCAAGGTCAACACGCGATCATTTGCGGAGTTTTTGCCGGTGGCCGTGCTGGTATTGAAGCGTTCTGGATCATTGACGCGCCAGGCCGCCCAGGCAGCCAGCTGCAAGGATTGGTTATCCTGTGACGTCACTGATTGCGGCGCCATTTGCTCGGCCGTTTGCAAGTGGGTATTGATCAGCCAGATACGCTCGGCAAATGGCAGCCGGACATAAATACCGGGGGTAGAAAGCACCCGTGACGGGGCGTCCGCGCCGGTGCGCATCACCACGCCCACCTGCCCGGTCTCAACGATGACCACCGAAAAAATTGCCAGCAACAACCCCAGCACAAGCGCAGCGGCACCGACCCTGCCTAGCGATAGGCGTCGATCTGCTTTAGGTGTCTCTAGCGCTGTCATGAGCCACTCCCCGGACGATCAACCCGATCTCGCGACCGCATCAATTCTCGATCACGCCACGCGCCCGTTTTGGGTGCTGCAGCCGTATCAGTTGTCTGATCCGCAATACGTTTTGACTGTGCGCCACTGGCTTGCTGCGTTCGGGCAACCAGCCCGGCATAACTATCAAATACCAACGGATACTGCTGGCGTAAGCTGTTACTTGTATTGGCTACCTGGCTTAGCGCATCGGCGCTACTTGGCTTCGGATTGCTTGCGTTCAAGCGCATGGCCGCAACATCCAGCTCCTGGACATAACCTGTGGTTTCTTCCTGAAGCCGGTTAGCCAACTTACGGGCTTTGATCAGGCTTTCACCCGAGGCTAGCTGCGCATTACGCAATGCCTGAATCTGTGCCTGTTCATCCTGCTCGGCCTGCTTTGCTGCTTTTAAAACGGGGCCGGGCAAGGCAACTTCTTTTATCTGCAGGGCTTTGACCTGAATACCGGTATTCAACTGATCCAGAGAGGCCTGCATCTGTAGGCGTGCCGCATCGAGGAATAACGGATTGGTTGTGTCGGCTCCCGGTTTCACAGCAGCGCCCTGAATCAGCGCCATAGGCTGTGTTGCCACGGCCTGACGCAAGGCTGTTTCTGCCAGCACGCTTAGCAATTCGGCTGGCGCGTCCAGACGGCTTAAATAAACGACGGGGTCATTCACCTGGTATACAACCGCGTAACCCAAACCTACTAAGCTCTGGTCTGCAGTGAGCATCATGAGGGGCGCCGAACGCTTGGCAGTAGCCACACCGACCTCTAGCGTTCGATCATTGGTGACGTTAACCAGACGTACACTTTCAATCGGATACGGCCAGCGCCAGTGCCAACCAGGATCTTCGGTGCTCACGATTACACAAAAGCGACTCAGCACACCACGCTGATTGGCATCGACCAGATAAAAGCCACTCAACAACCAGGCACCGATTAGTAAAGAAACCCCAATCAGCCAGCTTTTGATCGATAAAGCCTGCCAGCTGAGCGGCTCGTCTGCCGAAGCGGCTGGCACCGGCCGATCTGCGTTAAGCGCAGCCGGCAAAGGCGGTGGCTCACGACGCATGAGCATTGCAAGCTTGCACCTTGTTTTATGTACCAGCTGTTGCCAGAGCACTTCCAGATCCGGCGGACCTTCGGGTGGCTCACCCGGTTTTTTAGGGCCGCCAGTTGACGGTTCTGTCTGAGGTGGTTTTGGTGATTCTGCTGTCTTTAAGCCGTTATCGGGTTGCACCGGTTCCGTACCAGCTTGCTCTGGTACCTGCTCCGGATCTTTTTGTTCCGGTCGGTGGCTATTTCCCCATTGGGGATCATTGATCGACATCAGGCGACAGCTTTTCAATTTCCGGGTGGGCAAATTCGGCGATCGCCGCCCTTAACCAGGGAAGACCCGCACCGGTTTGGGCGCTAAGTCGTACACGGGTAATTTTCCCATAGGGATCCCGCTCGATCCCCGGCTCGGCGGCCGTAAGATCGCACTTGTTATAGACCCTGATCTGCGGCACATGGCTTGCGCCAATTTCGGCTAAAACCTTATTAACTTCGGCGATTTGCTGATCTCGCGCCGGGTTAGCCGCATCAATCACATGCAGAAGCAAATCGGCCTGAGTGGTGGTTTCGAGGGTCGCTTTAAAGGCTTCAACCAATGTGTGCGGCAAGTCGCGAATAAACCCGACGGTATCGGCAACAACAACGTTGCCGGCTTCGGGTAACCAGACCCGGCGTACGGTGGTATCAAGCGTGGCAAACAACTGGTCAGCCGCGTAGGCCCCCGAATGCGTTAGGGCATTAAACAGGGTGGATTTACCTGCGTTCGTATAACCCACCAGAGAAATCGTTAAAACCCCCTGGCGACTACGCGCCCGCCCCTGGGTTCGCCGTTGTTTTGCCAGACGAGACAAGCGCTCTTTGAGCATTTTGACGCGGGTGCCAATCAATCGACGGTCGGTTTCCAGTTGCGTTTCGCCTGGGCCACGCATGCCAATACCACCGCGTTGCCGCTCAAGGTGTGTCCAACCACGAATGAGTCGCGAAGCCAGGTGTTCCAGCTGGGCCAGCTCTACCTGGAGTTTGCCTTCGGCGCTCTGGGCGCGAAGCGCAAAAATATCGAGGATCAGGCTGGTGCGATCAATGACCCGACCATGCACCACCTGCTCCAGGTTACGCTGCTGCACCGGCGAGAGGCTGTGATTAAAGATGACCAGACTGGCATCGAGCGCCTTGGCGTATTGCCCGATTTCTTCTGCTTTGCCAGAGCCGACAAAAAGTGCGACATCCGGCCTGTCGCGGCGGCAAGTCATTACGTCCGCAACTTCAGCGCCCGCCGATTCAGCGAGCATGCGTACTTCTTCTATAGCTTCTTCGATATCCAGATCACCGAAGTTAACCTGAACGATAAGCACCCGTTCCTTCGCCTGTTCAGCGGAACGGGTCTGCGCAGACTTTCTGGCTAACCGGGGATCAGACAACCCGGCCAGTGCCGGGTCGTTAACCGTCATGCCTCTGGCGGATCCTGGCTAAAATTGACGGCACGCGCCGGCACGACCGTTGAAATGGCGTGTTTATAAACCATCTGGGTAACGGTATTGCGCAAAAGCACGACATACTGGTCAAACGATTCGATCTGCCCCTGAAGCTTGATGCCATTGACCAGATAAATCGAGACTGGCACGTGCTCACGGCGCAACGCATTAAGGAAGGGATCCTGCAGCAACTGGCCCTTATTTGTCATTTTTATTACTCCGCTTTCTTCTGATTATTGCGGGGGGATGAGAGGCTGTTCAAGCACTTGATGGGTCAATGTAAAGCAAAAAGACTTAATGCGCAAAGCATTTTGCGCACAGGTCTCGATTAATCGTCTGCATAAGGGTTGTGCGACACATTGAACTGCACGCGCAACGGGGTTCCCTGCAGATGGAAGTGGTCGCGGAAACAATGCTCGAGGTAACGTCGATAGCTATCCGGAATATGATTGAGCGCGTTGCCATGAATCACAATCAGCGGTGGGTTCATGCCGCCCTGATGGGCATAGCGTGGCTTGGGCCGGAAAATACCATGGCGCGGCGGCGTCTGACGGGCTACCGCATCAATCAATACACGCGTTAGCTGCGGCGTTGGCAACTTGGCCATTGCGGCGGCATAGGCCTTGTCGACCGAGCGCATCACGCTATCCAGACCTTTGCCTTCTTTAGCCGAAATGTAATGGAAGCTGGCGAAGTCGAGGAACTTGAAACGACGCTCGATAGCAATTTTGCACTGCTCCCGATCGTAGGCATCCATGCCATCCCACTTGTTAACAGCAACCACCAGAGCGCGACCGGACTCTTTGATAAAGCCGGCAAGATGGGCATCCTGATCTGCTACATCCTGCTGCGCATCAAGCACCAGGATCACCACGTTTGCTGCTTCAATCGCCTGCAGCGTTTTGATGACCGAGAATTTTTCAATGGCTTCGAATACGCGACCCTTACGACGTACGCCTGCCGTATCAATCAACTGATACTTCTTATCGCCACGTTCGAACTCGATTTCGATGGCATCACGCGTAGTCCCCGGCTGGTCGAATGCAATAACCCGCTCTTCACCCAGTAGTGCATTAATGAGGGTGGATTTGCCAACGTTAGGACGTCCTGCAATGGCGACGCGGGGAATGCGATCGGCTTCATCTTCGTCTTCTGCATCTTCCGGAAACTCTTCCAGCGCTTCATCGACCAGACTACGTACACCTTCACCATGCGCTGCTGAAATGGGGTGCGGTTCGCCCAGACCGAGCTCATGGAAATCGGCTGTCACCACGCCACGATCCATGCCCTCGACTTTATTAACGGCCAACAATACCGGCCGATTAATCCGGCGCAGCAACTGTGCAA
>JBPCSW010000193.1:0-2624 GCA_051006675.1 Fluviibacter sp. | reverse complement strand
AGGTTTCGGCGATACGGAAGCATTCGTCACCCACCTGCTTAACGGCAGCGCCGTCGGCAAACAGCCCTACCTGATCCAGGCGTACGCTGTGGCCCGCGGCCAGCGATTGCGTCATAGCATCAGCGTCGACGGCCTCAACACCAATGATCTTGATTTCGGGGCGTACCTGTTTAATGGCGGCCGCCACACCGGCAATGAGACCACCGCCGCCGACGCAACAGAAAATAGCGTCGATGGGTTTGGTGTGCTGGCGCATGATTTCCAGACCCACGGTACCCTGACCGGCAATCACATCCGGATCATCAAACGGGTGCACAAAGGTCAGGCCTTCTTCTTTTTCCAGGCGCCGCGCTTCGTTGTAGGCATCATCATAAGAATCGCCAAATAACACCACCTCGCCACCACGCGAGCGCACAGCACTCACCTTGATGCCCGGCGTCGTCGTCGGCATAACGATGACGGCACGGCAACCCAGCTTCTGCGCCGAGAGGGCAACGCCCTGGGCGTGATTGCCCGCTGAAGCCGCGACCACGCCACGCTTGAGCGCTTCGGGCGATAGCTTGGCCATTTTGTTATAAGCGCCACGCAACTTGAAAGAAAACACCGGCTGCTGGTCTTCTCGTTTGAAGAACACCTCGTTGCCAATGCGGCGCGACAGGTTCGGCGCAAAATCCAGCGGCGACTCAATGGCCACGTCGTAGACCTCGGCCGCTTCGATGCGGCGCAGATAGTCGGTCAACGGGAAGGGCACAGCGGTCTTGGCGGTCATGGCAATCAATGCTTTGAAATCGTTATAAATGCATCGCAAAACGCAACGGCGACGCGTGTTTGCATTATACCGGTGGCCGCAAAGAGCGGCAGATCGGGCACCTTATCCGCAAAACCCCATGCAAGGCACGGTTTTATCAGGGATTTCGGCAACCGTGAAAGCCTTGTCAGGCCTTCTGTTGCGCTACAATGTGATGTCTGAAAGATAGCCTTTGGCCCCCATCTGAGAATCATGAACGCACGCCTTCGCGAGATCCCCTACAACTACACCTCGTACTCCGACCGGGAGATCGTAATCCGTCTGCTCGGCCAGGAAAACTGGGCGATTCTGGACGCACTGCGTAGCGAACGTGTGACTGGCCGCTCGGCTCGCATGCTGTACGAAGTGCTGGGCGACATCTGGGTCGTGGAACGCAACCCGTACCTTGAAGATGATCTGCTGCAGAATCGTCAGCGCCAAACTGCGCTGATCTCCGCGCTGCGCCACCGCCTGGCAGAAATTGAAAAGCGTCGCGACGGTAACGAAAAGGTTGCGCAACTGCTGGCCGCCACCGGCGAGGCCATTACCCGCTTTGCCAAACACCTGGACACCAGTGCTGCGCGCCGTCGTAAAGTGCTGCGCACGCTGACCAAGCACACCCGTAAAGACAATATCGCCTTTGATGGCCTGGCTCGCGTATCGCACGTCACCGACGCCACCGACTGGCGTGTGGAGTACCCGTTTGTGGTGCTCTATCCGGATACTGAAGAAGAAATCGGCCCGCTGGTACGTGACTGCATCAAGCTCGGCCTGACGATTATTCCGCGTGGGGGCGGCACCGGTTACACCGGTGGTGCTGTGCCACTGACCGCCGATTCGGTGGTGATCAATACTGAAAAACTGATCGATATTGCACCGGTCGAGTTTGTGAATCTGCCAGGCGTCGATCGTCCGGTTGGTACCGTGCGCACTGGCGCCGGCGTGGTGACCAAGCGCGTTTCCGAAGCCGCTGAACGCTCGGGTCTGGTGTTTGCTGTAGACCCGACGTCTGCCGAAGCCTCGTGCATTGGCGGCAACATCGCCATGAACGCCGGCGGCAAGAAGGCCGTACTGTGGGGCACCGCGCTCGACAATCTGGCCTGGTGGAAGATGGTGACGCCGGACGGTAACTGGCTGGAAGTAGAACGCCTCGACCACAACCTGGGCAAGATCCACGAACAGGAAACGGTGCGCTTCCGCCTGACGCGTTTTGATGCGAGCGGTAAGAAGCACCTGGGCGAAGAGATTCTCTCGCTACCCGGCGCGGCCTGCCGCAAAGTAGGCCTGGGCAAAGACGTCACGGATAAGTTCCTCGGTGGCGTACCGGGTGTACAGAAAGAGGGCACCGACGGCATTATCGTGGCCGCCCGCTGGGTACTGCACAAGATGCCGGCACACACCCGCACGGTGTGTCTGGAATTCTTTGGCCAGGTACGCGAAGCCGTGCCGGCCATTGTTGAAATTACCGATTACTTCAAGCCCAATGGCGGTGGCCGCAATCTCGGCGTACTGCTGGCGGGTCTGGAACACCTGGACGAGCGTTATCTGAAAGCCGTTGGCTACGCGACCAAGGCCAAGCGCCATGGTCGGCCAAAGATGGTGCTGATTGGTGACCTGGTCGGCGATGATGAAAACGCCGTGATGCAGGCCGCCTCCGAAGTCGTACGCATGTGTAACCTGCGCGCGGCCGAAGGCTTTATTGCCGTGAGCCCGGAACAACGCAAGAACTTCTGGCTGGATCGTTCACGCACGGCGGCGATCTCGAAGCACACCAATGCCTTCAAACTGAATGAAGACGTGGTGATTCCGCTGCCGCGCATGGGTGATTACTGCGACG
>JBPCSW010000192.1:0-2517 GCA_051006675.1 Fluviibacter sp. | reverse complement strand
CTAGCCTTTATCGGTCCCATGAAGCAAGCCGGGCTGGCACTTTCGATTGGTCTGGCTGCCTGTTTGAATGCCGCGCTTCTCTATCGCGGTCTCCGCCAAGCAGCCATTTATGAGCCTATGCCTGGCTGGACAAGCTTTATCGTCAAGCTTGGGATCGCGCTTACCGTCATGTCGGCAATTTTACTTGCGGGATATCAGACAGACACCTTCTGGCTTGAAGCACCATTGGTCGAACGCATACTCTGGCTTAGCGGTCTAATCACCGCTGCCGGCGTTGCGTATGGTCTAACGCTCTTTTTACTGGGTTTTCGCCCGAGGGACTTCCGTAAAGTCTGATCACGGCGCAAAATCGTCAAACAAAATGGTTAAACACCGAACTTCTTACAGGAATCAAGGAGACACCTGTGAAACTGACGAGCCAAAGCATTCTGGAAAATAAACCCATCGCCGGTGAATTTGCGTTCTGTATCCCTAATGACAAATCGCACGTTTGCCTAGGCAGCAACAAAAGCCCCGAGCTTAGCTGGTCTAACGCGCCTGTCGGCACCAAATCGTTCGCCGTATTCTGTGTCGATCCGGACGTCCCCTCTGTGGGAGATAACGTCAATCTAGAAGATCGGGTTGTAGCTTCTGACTTACCGCGGGTTGATTTCTATCACTGGGTCTTGATCGACCTACCCGCCGAAACCAAGACACTCGCTGAAGGACAATACTCCAGCGAGGTCACACCGGGTGGCAAAGCCGGGCCGGGCGCACCATTGGGCGCACGCCAAGGCATTAACGATTACACCGCATGGTTTGCCAATGATCCAGATATGCGTGGTGACTATTATGGTTATGACGGCCCCTGCCCCCCATGGAATGATTTGCGAGTTCATCGTTACGTCTTTACGGTTTATGCGCTTGATGTTGAAAAACTCGCACTTTCGGGTAAATTCAATGGCATAGAAGCAGCTGAAGCGTTGAAGGGTCATATCCTCGCACAGGCGTCGATCACCGGCACTTACACCCTGAACGCCTCACTGCGCTAACGACAGGAGCACCGCATCCGTCATGACACTTGGTAAAACACTACGTGCTAGCAGCAAATCAAGCCGTATTGATAGCAACTACGCGAGTCAGACACCCGGTGCCCTGTCAGAAAAAGCAGCTATTAAGGCAACCGCAGCGATCGCTAAAAAGATTCGGGCGTTGCAATTCCAACTTTATGCAGAAAACAAGCAATCTCTGCTGATCGTGTTGCAAGGCCTGGATGCGGCTGGGAAAGACGGAACGATCAAACATGTCCTAGGGATGATGAACCCTCAAGGATGCACCGTCACCAGCTTCAAGCAACCCACAGCGCTTGAATTGCGCCACGACTTTCTATGGCGTATTCATCAACATGTGCCCGCCCATGGTGAAGTGGCTATTTTCAACCGGTCACACTACGAAGATGTTTTGGTGTCTCGCGTTCATCAGCTGAGTCCTAAACCCCAAATCAATCTCCGCTACGATCAGATTAACCAGTTCGAATCCTTGCTTGCCACACAGAGCAATACTCGTGTCATTAAGTTCTTTTTGCACATAAGCCGTGAAGAACAGCTCGCGCGCTTTGCTGCACGCCTCGATGACCCCGCAAAAAACTGGAAAATAAGTACTTCAGATTACATTGAACGTCAGCACTGGGATGCCTATCGAGAATCCTACGAACTGGTACTCAGAAAGACTTCGACCGCTAGCGCGCCCTGGTACGTCAT
Organism: Fluviibacter sp.; assembly: GCA_051006675.1. Taxonomy (GTDB): domain Bacteria; phylum Pseudomonadota; class Gammaproteobacteria; order Burkholderiales; family Rhodocyclaceae; genus Fluviibacter. The sequence goes on along the minus strand of JBPCSW010000192.1, from coordinate 778 downwards.
TCCTTCCGACCATAAGTGGTACAGAAATTACGCCGTTGCCTGCATCGTTCTGGAAACACTGGAAGCTATGGCGCCGCAATTACCCAAGTCCAATGTCGATCTGAGCCAGGTGCGAGAAGAGTTCCACAACGCCGTGCTTCAAGAGGTTCGCCTGGGCCGGGTCAAAGCACTATCCAGGGCCATGGATCGGGTCATTGATTCACGTGACGATCAGCTAAAGCTGGCCAGTCTAACGCTCAACGAAGTGCAAGAAATCAATCGACAGGCCAAACAAGAACGCAAAAGACTCAAATCTTCTTAAAGCCTCAACGTCTGTATATGACAGTCGCGTTACAGCAAGGCTTCATTCCCTGACGTACAATAGGAGCTCCCAAACTCGTAGGACTCCTGATGGACGTTGCCATACTCGTGGCGCTGATTGCGATTAACGCAGTCTTTGCAATGGCTGAAGTAGCGCTGCTCACCGCTAAAAGAAGCAAGCTACAACGCATGGTTGAATCCGGAGACCGTCAGGCTGCCGCGGCGCTAGAGCTAGGCGAAGATCCCAACCGCTTTCTGTCTACCGTACAGATTGGCATCACGACCATTGGTATTCTGAACGGCGTTGTCGCCGAGTCGGCGTTGTCTCAGCCTGTTGCCGTCTGGCTGGAACATACAGGAGTCAGCAATAGCACTTCCGGCATCCTGGCCTCTACCCTGATCGTCGTGATCATCACCTATTGCAGCATTGTTTTAGGCGAACTAGTCCCTAAGCGAATTGGTCAATCCAACCCGGAAC
>JBPCSW010000191.1:0-2509 GCA_051006675.1 Fluviibacter sp. | reverse complement strand
TTGGCCAATACTTCGCAACCACCTGGAACATCTCAATGTATTCATCCATGGTGAGTTTTGAAGAGGCTTGTTTAACGCAGAGCTCGTCGACGGTCATATTGAAGTCGTTAAGCCGCTTGGCGATGAGTGCTTTATCTGCGCTGGGATAATATTTTTGCATACCTTGCCAGAACTGGCTGTAGCAGGATTTGTATTCCGCCAGGGTCGTGGGCAATGTCACAGGAGCAGTGGAAGCATAAGCGACTGCCATGGCCGGCGCTGCCGAGTTGCCAGAAGTTCTGATTGATTCTGTAATCAGCACATGCGGCAAATTGGCCTCATCGGCGGCTTTAGCCAGCGGCTGATCACTCAGCGACCCTTTGTCATCCGTAACGCTGTACCAGCGATAGGTCGTTTTCTGAATCTCGACGCCATCAACCAAAACCTTGCTGGTTTGTGTCTGGCCAGCCTGAACCGATGTCGCAGCGGCTTGATTGTTGTTATCAGAACCACCACCACAACCTACCAGAGCAAGGGCGGCCAGGGCGGCGGGGGTTGCCAAAGCAGTTTTACGAAGATTCATGGCGGTCTCCTGATGAGATACGCTAAATCCTACGTATTCAATTATCAAAAAGCTCTTACAAATTCTTACATTTTCAGCCTAACCGCTAACCAATTCTTACTTTCAATTGTGCACCGCTAACAATCTGATTTTCTCCATTAAAGTGTGGAAATGTCACATTGAATCGGTGTTATGGCCTTTATTCGCATCCTATTGGTGAGCCTACTGCTCGGCTGGGTTTGGCCCAGCTGGGCGTTTGTTGCCAGCGAGCGCCCCGATCACTACAACCTGGTGGGCCAAATCGAGATCTTTGTTGATCGCGCAGGAACAGCCACTTCGGACGAGATTATTAGCGACCCCGGCCGGTTTGATTTCAAGCCTACGTCCTTGTTCACGAAGGTCGTGAATTTTGGCTTCTCGGATGCCACCTACTGGGTCAAAGTTCCACTATCCCGACATCCCGATGCCCCGGAAAAATGGATTCTGGAGATTCCCTACCTGGGGCTTTATGAGGTTTGCTTTTATGCGCCTGGCGCACCGGTGGTGACGAGCGGCGCCATAGCCCCTATCGAAAGCCGGCCGTTTGAATATCGGTTCTTTGCGTTCCCGGTCACGCTAAAAAACGAGACGCAGGATTTCTACTTCCGGATCCGGTCCAACTATGCCATCACGATTCCGCTGATGCTTTACTCACTAGCGGCATTTAACAATGCTCAGGTCACGGATACGATGATTCAGGCACTTTACTACGGCGGCCTGATAAGCCTGCTTCTTTACAATCTGATCCTGTTTATTACGGTCCGAGATCGCCAGTATCTGATTTACTGTCTGTTCACCGGCTTGGCGGGACTGGGTATCTTTGCCGGAAATGGGTATGGCCGTTTGTATTTGTGGCCGAACGCCATTGAATGGGATCTGGTCTCGCAAAATGCCCTGTTCGGCTACTCCGGTGTTTTTGCTATGGCGTTTACCGCTATATTTTTGCGCACCCGTACTACGCAGCCCAGATTCAACAACCTGTTAATCGTGGCGGGTGGCTTGTATCTGATATTTGGACTGCTCTTTACCGCTACCGTTTTTAATCAAAACATCCCCACGCAGCGGGTGTCGGAGGCATTTTTTGCCATCAATCTGCTGGGCTCGTTTGCCTGTCTGTACGGCAGTTTCCAGGCAATCAAGCAGGGTCATCGCGGCGCCTACTATTTTGCGCTGGCCTGGGGTTCTCTGGCCACGGGATCCATTATCGCTTCATTCCGCGTCTTTGAGCTTGTCCCCAGCAACGCCTTTACGCTCTACGCCTTTCAGATCGGATCAGGCTTGGAAATGATGCTCTTTTCGTTTGCACTGGCAACCCGAATTCAGCACGAAAGGCTGCTGCGCGAGAACGCACAATCGGATGCGCTGATTGCGAAGCAGGCCACATTGGACGCGCTTAAAATCTCTGAAGACCGTCTGGAAGATGCCGTTCAGAAACGCACCGAGAAACTGCAGCATCTGCTGATGAACGAACAGGCAATTCACGAGCAGTATGTACGCTTTGGTGCGATGATTGCACATGAATTTCGGAACCCACTCAATATAATTGAAGGACAAACTTCTATGCTTGAGCTTGAGTCCGAATCGGGAATCAGCCATACACAAAAGCGTACCAGCGCTATTCGCACCGCGACTTTTCGGCTTTCCAGCTTATTTGATCAGTGGCTACAGAGTGATCGTATACATCAGCAGGCTGGCCATCTCGAAAAGACATTGATTGATCTGGGGGCGCTTCTGACGGAGCTTGTTAACAATAGTCGTAACATGCATCCGGATTTTCAGTTCGAATTTGTTAATCCACGCAATCCGATACAGATTGAGGCAGACAGCCACCTACTTCAGATAGCAGTCTTAAACCTGATCGATAATTCCTGTAAGTATTCTCCGAAAGGCACCATCGTTACACTGAGCCTGGTACGCAATGCTCATCAG
>JBPCSW010000190.1:0-12619 GCA_051006675.1 Fluviibacter sp. | reverse complement strand
ATGGAGGATAATAACAACTTTTGACGGTATCAATGTGGGAATGACAGTTGTGATAGATAATAGTCATGGCCCATGACACATGATGTTAGATGAAATGACACTCATACGGATTACAAACCTTATAAATTTAATAAAAATGTGGATCATAGTAATCATGCTCATAACCGTATGCATAAGTGTGGCTATTACACTTATTCTCGTAAGTGTTTTACATAATCAGTAGCTGAATAAAGCGTGCTAAATCCAGTTCTTATTTTATTTTTTTCATTGAATATTTTGATTATAAATGAACTACTTGTTAGTGAAGTCTCATAAGAATGTATTACATATTTCTGAGTTATTTCTATGAGCTTCACACAACCAAATTTCTTCCGAAGATAACACTCATATAAGATAAGATTTCGGCGTAGCGCTTTGTCATCTAGTTTTAAATCAGTGCGGTATAATGATGAATTGATGACATTATCGCGTTGCGTGCAGTACCTTAAGTTGCTTATGTGATTATTTTGCTTGTTCCTGTCAATATGGTCGATCACAAGACCCTTCGGTCGTTCGCCAATGAACAAGTATGCAACTGCATGGTGCATGTAAATTGACTTACGGAGAGATGTAAATCTCTTGTATCCATATCTGTCAATAGTCGTGAAATTGTATGCGTATTCATCGGCGTTAATTTTTGATGGCTTTCGAATATTACCATGATTTGATACTTCGATGAAACCGTCAAAATTTTTCCACTCTTCTGACATTATTATTAATTATATTTGTAATTTTTTATTATTGTTGGTTAAAAAATTATTTATTTCCATTTGTAATATCTTCACTCATTTTTTTGTCAAAAAAAAGACTATGTCTTCGTTTATTACGGTCATAAGTATGTGATGCGTTAATCAAATGCGAAGGCCCTAGTTAAATATAATAATAGTATTAATGTCAGAATCTAACAGATGATGTTAGTATGTGTTCGAAGTCTCGCGGGAATTTAGATAATTGTCCTTGCTTTCAATCTTGTTGCATGCATACCCTACGTTAATCCAAAGATATCTTAAATAATTAATGAATTTATCATTTAGTCATTATTTTTTTTGCTTTTCTAACCAAGATTTAACTACTGGTCTGCTTAATAACAAGTCTATATCTTCTCTCAATTTAGCAATCTCATTAGCTTGCTGATTTAATCGTTCTTCCTGCATGAGAATGTACTTATGGAGCAGTGCAGGAGTCTTCTGGTATGATACTGTGAATACCGTATCTTTAGGACTAATAAACCCATCACCATCAATCACTTCTTCAAGTCCCTCTTCATGTCTGCAAACAATTAATGTATCGAGACCCGCTTTACAAATGTCTTGTGCTATGTAGCCATACTGCATCTCATTATTGGACTCTGGTTTGAATACATAATGCTTGGGCATACATTTGTGAATAAAATTAGATGCTTCTTCTTCCGTAATATCCCGTATGTCTGATTTAACTCGCTGATCACTCAAAACATCAACCTCTCCTTGCACCGCAATCCTACCTTGAAAGAAAGCACTAAAAGCAACTGAACCAGATGAGCCACTAGTGCCCGTACCACCGCCAGAATTAAGGTATCCATATGATGATACACTCTGTGTGCTAGAGCCAACCTCGAGTTTCCAGCTAGATGCTACTGCACCTAATCCAATACTCGTATGACCACCGCCATCGCAATACACTTCATTACCAATATACACACCACGATATAGTAGCGTTGAGCGGTTATAAGCATATATCTGTCCATACGTACTGTAATGCATTTCCAAGCCAGAACCAGCCCATCCGGCAAATCCAGCGGTCGAAAATCCAGTAGCTCTTAAACTAGCACCAACTTGTAATGATCCAGCAGTAGTTATTTGGGCAGTATAACCACTCGCAATACCAGAACCGCCATTACCAATATAAACACCATTCAATCCACCAGATAATAGCTTGAGAGCATCATTATTAGCCCCGATCATATATGAGTTTCCATATAAATTGATAATGCAATCAGACGCCAGCGTACTACTGAAATCTAGTGGGCATGAAGCGGTCGCACTCGGAGCACCTGTGGATCGTTGAAATAACATCCCATTACCACTGATACTTAATACACCATAAACACTGCTCCCATTAGGTTGTGATTGGATGGTAGTATCATAACCACTTGCTGTATTTTGAATTGATATCAATGCTGTCTTAAAACCGTTCGCAATGTAAATACCTGGCCCATTGTTAATGTTAATGAAGTTGCAATCAATGCTATCATTGCAGAATAATTTCTTTGCAATCCCAACGCCTCCAGCAATAATAACCGAACCATTTGTGTAAGCAGTTGATTGAGTTGTATTGTTAATCTTCAAGCTATCCGCATAAACCAGCTTACTCACTGATAATCCACCAGAAAGCTGTAGGCATCCAGTGCTATATGAGCTTGACTGTGTTGTGCTAAGAATACTCAAATCACCAGCTGTACTCATAAGCATTTTATAACCACCATTGAAATACCAATAAGCAGTACTAGGATTGGAAGCCGCTGAACCTCGGAGACCAAATTCAAGTGTTATTGGTGTATCATTGGTAAATTTAATGTTGCTTCGGCCGGTAGAACTTGTGTTGGTTATTTGGATAGCATCATTCGAGTTATTAAGACTCAATATCCCTGTTGAAGTAATATTGTTCATATTGGTTATGTTTCTGCTACTATCGAGCACGATTGCGTTAGAAGCACTTGCTGTCCCAGGAACGCTCCCATGTAAGTAATTCAGTTCAGCCCCAGTCGTGTAAGTTATAGTTCCGTTGAGAATGAGGTTCCCGGTAATCGCACATGAGTTCGAGCATGATAATAAACCAGATAGAGTGCCGCCAGTCAAACGCAGATATCTATCATCCCCTTGATTTAAAGTAAGGGGGGTCGTATTTTGGTAGTAATCAGCTGGATTGTATAAGTTAGGAACGTACGGATTTGGTGGAAAATTACCAGACATAATTTCTTTATATTTTTATAGCGATAATGGATAAACCAATCACTAATCATTATACTAAGCTACCGAAACGATATTCAGTGAAAGTCCATAATCCTGGTTTTAAGAAGCATGGTCTAACTCTACCGATGAGAGCCTTCGTAGTGGGTCCATCCGGTTCTGGCAAAAACAATATGGTCATGGAGTTATTACATAGATTTGGGCCTACTTTCCATCGAATCATCATTTGCTGTAGAAATAAACAACAACCATTCTACGAGTTGCTTGAAGACAATAACCCAGATATTGAGTTTCATGAAATTGAAGACGGTATGGATATCCCTGATATGATCCAAGATAAAGATCAGAAGCTAATCATCTTCGATGACTGTCTCGCGTTAAAAGACCAAAGTAAGATTAAAGACTACTTTATCCGCGGGCGCCATTGGAATTATTCATGCATGTATTTGACTCAATCATATTACTCTACTAACAAGGACTTCAAGACCTTCCGTATCCAATGTAATTATATCTTTATTCTCAAGGTGCGCTCGATGAAAGATTTCAATTTAATCATATCAGACTTTCCAATCGATAAGACCCGTAAAGAAGCCCAAGATGCGTATCATCTAGCTACAAGGAATAAAATGGATTTCCTATTGGTAGATTGTGATAAAGAGCAATTAAGACATAATTTCGCCGATATTTTATAAATATCACAATGGCTGAAGGTGGATTAGTAGATACTCTCATTTTTGGAAGCGGGAATTTGATTCCAAGTCAAAATAACAATCAATATCAATATAATTGGCCTGGTGGCATGAAATTGAAGAACGCTAAAGTTGCTATCAAAAACATCTCCATTCCATATTCATGGGCTAACATCAAATCAGCATATGGAAATAACATCTATCAAATCAAGTGGCCATTGACTCAATTAACTGGTTCCACTTGCTCAATGAGCACATTCACAGTCACCATGCCAGATGGGTTTTACCAATTCGTGGATTCAAATCAATTCAATACTTACCTACAACAGTACTGCTTAAATAATGGACTTTACCTTACTGGTACGGGTAATACTTCTTCACAAGGAGTGACTACAACTGCTGGCAAAATTTATTATTTTATCAGCGCGCAAGCCAATGTCAGCTACTATTCCATTGAATTTGACTTTTTTCCACTCCCATTGAGTGCTGATATTGCTGCAGACACAAGTAAGGCTTACCAACGGCCATCAGGCTGGCCAACTACAACTACTGGTTTTACTTCAAATTTTGCACCCCAATTGGTTGTCCCTGCAGTGACTACTAAATATAGCTTCAGCACTTACATTGGGTTTCTTCCAGGAACATACCCAACAAACCCATATACAGCTACCAATGCTATTATAGGTGTTCAATCTACCTTCAGTCCTCAAGTGACGCCAGTACAAGGAATTATTGTATGTTTGTCAATCGTGAGTAATAGAGCAGGACTATCGCCTAATGCTCTCAGTACTATTGGTATTTCAAACACACAATTTGGGTCTAATCTAATCTACGCTCCTGGATACGCATGGTTTAGTAAGGCATTAGATGGTAATTTTAATAATTGCATCTTAAGCTTCTATGACCAAAATTATGAACCGTTGCCAATTTACGACACCGCTATCAATGTAGAACTTGGATTGTACTTGCCTTCGACATAAAAAAAAAGCTTTGAAAGCATTGTGTTATCTCATTTAATTGCGGTAGCCTAGCTTGACGGCAATATGTTTTTTTGGGCGCGGTTTGGGTGCATTACTAACCGAAAGATGAGTTAGTTCCTTACGCAACTGGTCAGCATTTGATTCATGGTGGATGGAACCTCCACGCAATGGCATGTGATGCGATCGTGTATGAAATACATGTTTGGAACCTCCTCCAATAATGCGGCCACCTTGTCTAATACGCACTCGATGAATCATGATTTATACTAAGAAATTGATATTAATATAATTCAGTCAATATACACACTAATAAGATGGTCGATTTTCCGAAGCCAATGAAACCAATTCCTAATAACGAAGCACCTCCATTAATTCAAAAGATGGACCAAGATGTACTCAAAGCCATGTTAGCACATAAAGTGAAAACTATTAACTGTTTCTTAAGTCATCATCCAAATGCAATGAATTGTTGTGATGGCAATTGTGAGCATGAAAAAATCGGTACGGTTAGTCGAAAGATCTCTCTTACAGAAAATCAAGTTAGTCTTGAAGACGTGGATTCAATGAGCGTATGCGTATATATCATGCCTATTCTTGGTCATCTAATTGATCACGAACTCTTCTCAACGTTTATTCAGCCTGAGGATACAAGTATTACTTCTGTAAGCGAATAACTCGTATAAATGCATGTTTTTTTTGTATTTTTTTAGTACCCTGCAGCTGCAAATGATCCACCATGGGCGTGATGCTTCTTGGCTGCGCGAGCCTTAGCAAGGTTAGCAAGTCGTTGCTTATGGATCTCATCCTTGCTCTTGTGATTTACGCCCTTGCCTGTTATGTTCTTAGCCAGCTTACGACCAACGTCAATTGCTGGAGCAAATTCGGGAGCAATGACTTTACCAACAGCAGCTACACTGTCGAGGATCTTAGACCCATTATCATTCCAAAAAGACTTGATTGAATCGAATAGCCCAGAACCGTGCATGGCATTGTGGTGAATTTCATGAGTAGTCATATGGATTCTAACGCCCTTCTTAGCGTGTTTAGCGCGATGAACTTTAGCATGCGTTTCTGGATGTAAATGCAGTTGATGCTGATGACCAGCTAATTCATCGGCAGTTAAGCTAAGGGTGCCGTTCTTGAGCAACTTCATCACTTTATGATGAGGAATGTGCCCAACACTGATAGAGTGATAAGTGTGCGTTGGGTGATGAGTATGTCGAGTCATGATTATTTATTGGTATATTTGAGATAACCTTCCTTTGTAAGTTTTGTAATTAATTCACGTGTTTCATGAAGCAATTGTGGGTTATCGTTGCCGGCTAAGACTTCACCTTGGCAAATCTTGAATCGATGAATTGCCTGCTCTTTGGTTAGGTTTGGAGAGATACCTCTGCCATGGATACGAGCACGATGATGGAGGCCTTCACCATGAGCTTCGTAAAATTCGTCTAGTGAGTGAGCTCTTGCTTCTTTAGCTCTTGCTTCTTTAGCTCTGTTTTTAGCTCTGTTTTTAGCTACATGGCCCATTCTCTCACGCTTAACAGAACCTTTAACTAATTTACCAAAATTAGATGTATCTCTTGCGGTTCTTGCGTCTTTAATTTCATCTTTATAAACATGAATTTTATTCTTAACTATCTCTTTTAAATCCTCGAGCCCATAGCCATCTTTAGGGTTTTTAACGGTATATTGTCTTAGAAATTTATCACTAATTTGTAAATGGGTGGCTACGTTATTATTAAAATTAGACTTAATAAATTTAACAACAGCTGCTTTAGTTGGTAATGCATCGATTGATTTATCAATTTCTACCGTGTCTGGAGCAGTCAAAAGTCCCGAAATTGAAGGTCCAATAGCTCCCTTATTAAAATATCCTAAAGTCTCAACTGATTTACTCTCAGATAATCTATTGATAAATTCAAACCAAAGTGATTGAAACTCAATGAAAGAAATCTTGCGGTCTCCAAGAGCTTTTTTAAACATAGAAGAATACTGATTAAACTCTGCTACTTGGTCATTTTTCAATAGGTCTCCAAATGCTTGATGCGCATCCTGAGGATACATGAATGTTTCCAACGTACTAATAGCTTGCTGGTTAGCATGACCAACATCGGCAGCAGCCTCTGCACTGCTTTGATATTTAGCAGGCGGTGGCAAAATTCCTAACTGTTGTTCTCGAGACGCTTGCGACTTTTGCATTCCAATTGATTCAGACAATGTTTGCGCTAATGAAAGATTACGAGCAGCTGCATCATCAACGCGATGTTTGTCGGACCAACTATTGTACGAGGCTCTACTCATTGCGTATATTCATGCAAAATAAACAATATTTTCATTTACTTTTCAATGACACCGGTAGCGATGTGGATTTTGAATTCGTCCTCATAAAACAAGAAATGAAGCAAGTCCATAGCTGAACTTGAATTATTCACACCCAAACAATTGACCGAACGAGGAACATCGACGTTTTCAATAGGAACTCGAGTCAAATCAGCAACATAGAATCGCATAGCATTCGACCACATAAATTCAGTAATCAAACCAGAATTCAAACGTTCGCTAACACCACCATTGAGAGCTTCGATGCGGGAAACATTGTTCAAGAATTGCTGGTATTCAAATGTTTGTGGAGTACTGAAAACAGGCTGCGTACCAAGATTTACTTGATACTGGGTAATAGAGGCCAGAGGCATCGTTGTTCCAGGGAACGAGTCAAAGCATGATTGCGCTTCGCTAACTGGTACATAGGGAGCAGCTATTCCTACGGTTGCGCTTGGGACAGTCAGCAACCATTTAGGACGACGTACCGATGGGATGACTTGTGTGTTAAATGCTTGGCTTGGACCAACATTGGTTTGTGATTGGTAGTAAATACGTTCATATCTAACAGTCACTACTGATTGAGTAGCAAGCAATTGCGCTTTATATTCTGGCTGTAATTCGTATTGGGGGATAGTCAATGTGCAACCGGTAGTAATTATATTAGAACCGACTTTCATGGTAATTACGGTATCAACGGCGTATTTAAGGTCCTCGTTACCATTGGCGACAGTAGCAGATGCTACCATGAGAGGGCATGTATTACCAAACTGCAATCCGGATGCTGATTGAGTAATGGATGGAGTTGTAGCACCAGTTATCTTTGGATTAAAATGGTTATACCATAGGTTCAGTTCAAGCGTGCCTACTTCGCATAATGGCATCTTTTTGAACACGTCGCCAAGATCTGGGAGACGAGTCGAAAGCATCAAATTAAATGTAGCTAAATTGGCAGTCGAAGAGGTTACCACAACATATGATTTTTGAGCTTGAAGTAAATTAGCGGTAGCGATACCCGGAGTAGTAGATGTGCCAGTCATACCACCGTACCCAGCACTATTATAAGAGTTAATAAATTGCTGACGTTTGTAGAATCCATCATTATACACTTCAGGCGATGCAAGCGTACTAGCAGATGCTTTTAAATTAGCAATAGTATTTGGATAGTTGATCGTATTACAGAAACCATTTCCATTGACGCTTGCAGCGAATGAATAATTAATAGAACCAACGCTATCAGGCCAGAATCCAAAAGAAGGTCCAAGTTTCTGTAGAGTATCTACAGACCAAGAAGCAAGCATGACAAACAAACAAGGAATATTATTGAAAACTTGTGGAGTGATTAGCGATACTCCGTTCAATTTGAATTCCACTTGATCGTAAAGATTACCTGTCCAATTTTTCAAACCGAGAGACCATTGTGATACGGTTGCGCCCGTTCCAGCTTGCATAGAAATTTGAACAGGCGTAGTGACTACGCCTTCTTGGAAAGCAGTCATCAAACCAGAGAAAGCGTTGGTATTGAACCGAATCACGCCATTGTACGATCCCTGGTTAATATCAACCACCGACGTGATCACACGACGCGAAGAAATTGCTTGATAATCTAGTGGATTTTCACCCATAAGGGTATGCTCATAAATGGTTTTCTCAGCCATGATAGATCTTATATGAGCGTTGATATAATTTATATAAATTAATTACACATACCATGCATGGAACAACGTCAGATGTAGATCTGATTAAGTTGGCTCATGATGTGAGAGTGCCAATACAATGGATTGGTTTTAAGGATGAATTAATGCATGAGATTCCAAGAGATGGTAATTACATAATTAACCTCGCAGATAGCGATGATGGTAGTGGTGGATCACATTGGACTTGTGTTCGATTGGAGAAAAGACAAGCAATGTATTTCGACGCATTTGGTGTTAGTGCTCCTACCTGTGTGCTGGATTGGATTTATAAGTACATTGGTCCAAATCACTCTAAGCTAATCACAAATACAAGTGATATCCAACAGCTTAACTCTAATTGGTGCGGTCAATATTGCGTTGCCTGCTTGGTAGCCATGGAATCTCATCCTGGTTCATTGAAACAAAGACTGCAAAAATTTGTATCTACGTTCAGAATATATCACTAATAGTAGCATGCCTACAATCACAAGAGTCGTAGCCATTAGACATGGATATCAAACGATTTAGCTAACTTATCTACCTTTCCAATATAGTAATGTCTTGTGAAGTGCTTCCATTTGGCATGTATCATGGGTTATCCGTTCAAGAAATAGCTATGAGAGACCCAGCTTATCTCGGTATCCTCATGTATTCAGACTGGTTTCGATCATTTGATATCTACGATCGTATGGTTGATGATGGCTATCTTAGGTTTTCACCATATGTGAAGGCTAAAAATATCAAGAGTTCTCCAATAGCTTTAATCATGCAAACTAATCCATTATTATATGAGTACGTATGTAATGACTTGAACTATCGAAGCAATAATTCAGCACTGGATTTATGGTTGAAAGAACACCGCAATCACTACGTTGAATATGGCATAAAAAAAGATTTGCCATCTAGAGATGTTGGAGACATTGAGTACCTTTGATTAATTATTTGTTTCAATAGCTGCCAATTTTTCTTCTAACTCAGTAATTCTTTGTTTGGCTAATTTATTTTTAGCCTTCGCGATCCAATAACTATCTCTATGTCGCGAATCGGATACTTTAAAATCTATACCTCGAGCAATCTTTTTTTGTTCATAAGCAGCACGCTCTTCCGCAATCAATGCTAATAAGTTTTTATTGTTCTCATAACGCTGACGATAGCGCTTAGATTTACGTAAATGCTTCAAGAGTTCTTCAAATTTATTAATCATGGCATCACATTCCTCAATTGTTAAATCAGCATGATTAGTTTGTGTATTTAATGACTCTTCCATTTGAGTGCTCACTTGTTCGGTTGTGATTGCGTTCATATCTGCTTATATTTATAAAATTAATTTCTCATCGAATCATTGAAAAATATTTATGTACATGACTCATCTGAGTTTATTCCATATTGAGACTTTTTTACTATAGTATATACCAACCGCATAGAATGTCTAAGCTCACCGCCACTCAAATCAAGAACAAGCTCAAAGCTGAACTCGAGCCTCTCTTCGCTGACCTAAGTGCTGGAACCAGCACTCCACGCATCCGCTTCTTAGTCAATGCAGGCATCACACCAACCAAGTACAACTCATTATTGGATACCAAAAAGTTCATGGACAAGTATGTGCTCAACAGTGAGGTGGCAACTACCCGAAGTACCCGCATGTGGCATATCATTACCTTCCTAGAGCGAATTGGTCAAGACGAACTAGCCAACACCTATCGATCATTGATTGGACCAATTGTCAATGCATCTAAGGCTATGCAAGAGGATACCACGATGACTGAAGACGAGGCGAAGAGATATGATACACCTATCATCAAGCTACGAGAGATACTCAAGGAGAACGCACCATCTATCACACGCAGCACTGACTACGAACGGACCGTGGCTGATATTAAGACTCTCCAGAACTATGTAATACTCTGCATGTATGTCAATGAGCCACCTCCACGCAACGATCTTTGGGAGTTGCAAGTTGTATCTAAGATGGCCGATGCGGGCGGTAATGGCAATTATATCATTATCACCACGCGCAAGGTATCCCTTGTATTCAACCGATACAAGAATTCTAAGCATCTCGGACGTCAAGAGAGAGTGGTTGGACCAGACACAGCTCCGTGGGTGCGTAAGCTCCTACTATCATACAAGGATATTCTTGGTGAAATGCCCAAATACCTATTCAACCAAATCGATTCTGATGGGACACTTACTCCAACCAGCTCTGATACCATGGCCAAACGCATAGTCGTACTATCGAAGGCTATGTTCGGTAAGCACCTCAGTATCAATGACTACAGACATTTGTACGAGATCAACCTTCAAAGCTCTGAGGCATACAAGTCTATGACATACGACGAAAAAAAGTCAGCACACGGAGCACTCATGCATTCAGTTGATACAGGCCTCAAGTACAACCGCGTGTAGAGTATGAATGAATCAAACTCATCGCACTATGAATACTAGATATTCAATGGGTATGAGCAATTATTCATATCCATATTTTTTTGTGTTTGATATTGATAACTTTATACATTAGTATATACCAACAAGCAAACATGTCATCGAAGCCAACTCAGCTTGAACTCGAAGTAGCCTACTACAACGATATCAATGAATCAACTAAGAGCAAGTATGCCGATAATAAGTACTTCCAACTATTGCTTATCATACCAAGTCAAATCTTACGCAAGGATACAAACGATATCTTCCAAGTCATGTTTGCAATCGTAAATATGGCTTCAAGTGATATTGATAGTACCAACAAGCTTACTCAAGCAGAAGTCATTACCCAGAAGAAGAATATCTTTAGATATATCGCCAGCCAAGCGTTCAATGATTGGTCTCACACCAAGGAGAGAAACTACATGCAATTCATTGATGAGCCAAGCCTTTGTAAGAAAGCAAAGACCATTAAGAACTCAACTATGGCACGTATCAAGAGCATGTGCAAGCAACACGCTAAGAAAGAATTTGCAGTATGGGAGCGAAAGGCAAAGAGCCAATGGCAAGCTGGGTACATTAGAGATGTGCGAGCGGCTGCATCTAAGCAAGCATTCCTATTATCACCTCTATACAAATTCATTCAAGGCTTCACTGAGGCAGACCACACCAAGATCTCTTCTAAGGACTTGTTTGATCGGTATAAGACATTCTGTGATGATAATGAATATGTACATGATACAAAGTGTGCAATGAGTAAGGTTCTCACTAAGCATGGGATTGAAGCATTTCGGTCCTCATCTAAGAGAGGCTTTGAATTCACTCAAGACAATATCACCAAGTTTATCAACTACTATGGTGAGCCAGTCATTGAACCAGTGAGTAAGCCAGTCATTGAACCAGTCATTGAGTCAAGTGATACTGAATCTATTTGTAGTGAGGAATCAACGCAAGTCATTGAATGTGATAGTGCAGACTGTGAGCCTGATAGTGATAGCGACGATGAAGATGAGCCAGTCGTCGCGACTAAGTCAAGTCATCAATATGATAGTGATGATGATAATGCGAGTGATTATGAAGAAGACTACTCAGATAGCGAAGATGAGGACTACGAACGTCGTATGACTGAATCCAACCGTAAGATGCGCATCAGGGAAATCAATACTAAGCTGCAAACACTAACTAATTACATGAGCACAGCTGATGATGAAATCAAGGAAATTGAAGCGAATATATCTAAACACTCAAAGAATCTCAATGATTGCGATGAGGATCGAAAGGATATCTTGCGGGATCACATTGCACGCATATACAGCAAACTTAGTGAGCGCCAAGAGATGCGACGTTCTAACCGAGAACACATCGCAGAATTACAAGAAGAGCTCAAATCTCTAATGTAAGCACCACAGTGTGTGTCTCTCTTTTTTTTTGTAATCCGTATGAGTGTCATTTCATCTAACATCATGTGTCATGGGCCATGACTATTATCTATCACAACTGTCATTCCCACATTGATACCGTCAAAAGTTGTTATTATCCTCCAT
>JBPCSW010000189.1:0-2859 GCA_051006675.1 Fluviibacter sp. | reverse complement strand
GCGTTTGGTATTGATATCTCCGGTGATGTATTTGCTGTGATTTGGACGACAACACCTTGGACACTGCCTGCCAATCAGGCCGTCAGCGTGCATCCTGAGTTGGATTACGACCTCATTCAAACCAGTAAAGGCTTGTTGATTCTTGGTCATGATTTGGCGCAAGCGACATTAACGCGATATGGTGAAGAGGGTGCTAAAACAATCGCTTCATGCAAAGGTGCTGCCTTAAATGGTATGCAATTAAAACATCCGTTTGACGAGCGTTTCGTTCCTGTGATCTGTGGTGAGCACGTGACCACTGATGCAGGTACTGGCCTGGTACATACCGCCGCTGCGCACGGTAACGATGACTGGTTGGTCATGCGCGCTAACTTCCCGCAAGAAAAACCACGTGTTCTCATTGGTGCGGATGGTAAATTTTTCACCAGCAATTTGGTTGAGCTTGAAGCAATTCGTGGCTTAAGTCGCCAAGACGCAAATAAGGTGATTTTAGGTTTGATGCAAGAAAGCGGTGCTTTAATTGCGAGCGCACGCTTGAACCATAGCTTCCCACATTGTTGGCGTCATAAAACCCCATTGATGCAATTAGCGACGCACCAATGGTTTATTGGGATGACGCAAAATTGGCACATTTCACAAGAGCCTCATTCTCATGTTGAGCAACATTTACCGCTAAGAGATCTTGCGAATAACGCCGTCGATGAAACTGAATTCTTCCCTAGTTGGGGTCGTGCCCGTTTAGAGGCGATGATTAAAAACCGTCCTGATTGGTGTGTTTCACGCCAACGCAATTGGGGCGTGCCGATGCCGCTATTTGTGCATAAAGAAACAGGCGAGCCACATCCAAAAACAGCTGAGTTGTTAGAGCAAGCAGCTTTGCTGACAGAGCAAACAGGCGTTGAAGCTTGGTTTAGTTTAGATGCCGCTGCTTTCTTGGCGAAACATGCGCCAGAAAACGCTGACCAATACAAAAAAGTCACTGATACTTTAGACGTTTGGTTTGATTCAGGCTCAACGCATGCGGCTGTGCTGAAACGCCGTCCAGAACTACAGCATCCTGCAGATCTTTATTTGGAAGGTTCAGACCAGCATCGCGGTTGGTTCCAAAGCTCCCTATTAACAGGTTGTGCGATTGATGGCAGAGCTCCTTATGAAGCTTTGCTCACGCATGGTTTTGTGGTGGATGGCGCTGGTCACAAAATGAGTAAGTCCAAAGGTAACGTGGTTGCACCGCAAAAGGTGATGGATACATACGGCGCGGATATTCTGCGTTTGTGGGTAGCATCGACGGACTACTCAGGCGAACTCACGATTTCTGATGAAATTCTCAAGCGCGTGGCAGAAAGCTATCGACGTATCCGCAATACTTTACGTTTCTTAATGGCGAATTTGGCTGATTTTGATGCTAGCAAAGATTTATTGCCCGTTGACCAATGGCTTGAAATTGATCGTTATGCGCTAGTGCTCACAGAGAAGTTACAAACAGAAGTTTTGGCGGATTTTGATCGTTACGAATTCCATTTGGCGGTGCAAAAATTTGTGGGCTTCTGCTCTGAAGATTTAGGCAGCTTCTATTTGGATATTCTCAAAGACCGTCTCTATACTACGGGTGAGAATTCACACGCCCGTCGTGCTGCGCAAAGCGCGTTGTATCACATCACACAAACCATGATGCGCTTAATGGCGCCTATATTGAGCTTTACGGCTAACGAGATTTGGCAAACATTGGGCTTGGGTAAAGACGCAACCGTATTTGAGGAGCTTTGGTACGACTTGTCAGCGCATGGATTGAGCGATGCGCAAATCACCGACTGGCAAAATATTATCGAAGTGCGTGCGCTGGCCAATAAAGCGATTGAAGAAAAACGTGGCGCAAGCGAAGTTGGATCTTCGTTACAGGCTGAAATTACCATTTCTGCTGATGGTGCTACTTACGATTCACTTGCTCGCATCGAAGATGCGCTACATTTTGTGTTTATTACTTCACAAGCAAAAGTTGAAAAGCAATCGGCTTCTGGTTTGACATTCAAAGTTGCGGCAAGTAAACACGCTAAATGCGACCGTTGCTGGCATTACCGTGAAGATGTAGGGGCAAGCGCTGAACATCCGACAATTTGTGGTCGCTGCGTAAGTAATTTATTTGGCCAAGGTGAAAAACGTACCCATGCGTAAATGGCTAAGCATTGGCGCGATTGTGATTGCGATAGATGTTTATACCAAGCATCTTATTCAGCAGAATTTTCAGTATGGCGAGCATTTGCAAATCACTTCTTTTTTTGACTTAGTACGTTTTCATAATGAAGGCGCGGCGTTTAGCTTTTTAGCCAGCCAAGGCGGTTGGCAGCATTTCTTTTTTACGAGCATTGCAATTGTGGCGTCAGCCGTGATTGTTTATCTGCTTCATAAAAATACTGAACAAAAGCTATTTTGTTTTGCGCTGGCTTTGGTATTAGGCGGGGCATTAGGCAATCTCTACGACAGGCTGACTTTGGGCTACGTAGTCGATTTCTTGTTCTTTCACTATCACGGCTACGACTATTATTGGCCTGCGTTTAATGTGGCTGATTCGGCCATTACTGGCGGCGTGGGCTTGCTCCTACTTGATAGCCTTAAGAAACCACAAGATTAGCGCTCGGAGGCTGACATGTCAGAGTGGAAAAAGCGCTTAGATAATAAAGGCAAAGCTAAAAAATTAGCCTGGCTATGTGTTGCGATATTGCTGCCATCAGCCAATGCCTATGCGATTGATTTGCAGCCGAACGATGCACGTCCGCCACCAGCTGGTATTAATAGCGTACAAGTTTCTTATCAGCATTCTGAGCGTGGTGATTTTTACGCACATGGTGACAAAGCCTCCAC
>JBPCSW010000188.1:0-5304 GCA_051006675.1 Fluviibacter sp. | reverse complement strand
GGGTATCATCGGGCTTTCCCGCTGCACGTTTTGTTATGACCAAATATGTCTTCGTCACGGGTGGTGTCGTGTCTTCCCTGGGTAAGGGAATTGCGGCAGCCTCTCTGGGTGCGATTCTCGAATCGCGTGGCCTCAAAGTCACCCATTTAAAGCTCGATCCCTACATCAACGTCGATCCCGGCACGATGAGCCCTTTCCAGCACGGTGAAGTTTTCGTGACGGAAGATGGCGCAGAAACCGACCTGGATCTAGGCCACTATGAGCGCTTTACCAGCGCCCGTATGCACAAGCGCAATAACTTTACGACCGGCCAGGTGTATGAGTCGGTGATCAAGAAAGAGCGCCGTGGTGAATACCTGGGTAAAACCGTTCAGGTGATTCCGCACATTACCGACGAGATCAAGCATCTGATCAAGCGTGGTGCCGAAGGCGCTGACGTGGCTCTGGTTGAAGTGGGCGGTACGGTCGGTGATATCGAATCGCTGCCATTCCTGGAAGCCATTCGCCAGATGGGTATTGAAGAAGGCCGTGAAAACGTCTGCTACATCCATCTAACCCTGTTGCCCTGGATTCCGACGGCCGGTGAACTTAAAACCAAGCCGACCCAGCACTCGGTAAAAGAACTGCGTGAAATCGGTATTCAGCCAGATGTGCTGCTGTGCCGTGCCGACCGTGAGATTCCTGTAGAAGAGCGCCGCAAGATTGCGCTGTTCTGTAATGTGGCGCCGGAAGCTGTGATCGAAGCGCTGGATGCGCCGTCGATCTACAAGATTCCGGAAATGCTGCATAACCAGATGCTGGACGAGATCGTTTGCCACAAACTGGCCATTCTGGCCCGTGCGGCTGATCTGTCGATCTGGAACAAGCTGGTGCATTCGCTAGACAATCCACAGCGCTTTGTCGATGTGGCTTTTGTTGGCAAGTATGTGGATCTGACCGAATCGTACAAGTCGCTGATTGAAGCGCTGGTGCATGCCGGTATCCATACGCACGCCAAAGTACGTATCCATTATCTGGATTCGGAAGACCTCGAGCGTAATGGTTGTGGTGCTCTGAAAGATATGGATGCCATTCTGGTGCCGGGCGGCTTTGGTAAGCGCGGTACGGAAGGCAAGATTGCTGCCATCCGCTTTGCCCGTGAGAACAAGGTGCCTTACCTGGGTATCTGCCTGGGTATGCAAC
The DNA here is from genome assembly GCA_051006675.1 of Fluviibacter sp. Lineage (GTDB taxonomy): Bacteria > Pseudomonadota > Gammaproteobacteria > Burkholderiales > Rhodocyclaceae > Fluviibacter. The sequence continues at coordinate 4,122 of JBPCSW010000188.1, read as the reverse complement.
TGGCCGTGGTGGAATACGCCCGTGATGTGGCTGGTATGAAGGATGCACACTCGACCGAGTTTGATCCGGCTTCGCCGTTCCCGGTGATTGGCCTGATTACCGAGTGGAAAGACCGCTCGGGCAAGATGGAACAACGTAGCGAAGACTCTGATCTGGGCGGCACCATGCGCCTGGGTGGTCAGCTCTGTTTGCTGAAGCCGAATTCCCTGGCCCGTGAAATCTACGGCGCGGATGAGATTACCGAGCGTCACCGTCATCGCTATGAAGTGAACAACACGCTGCTGGCCAAGCTGGAAGAGGCTGGCCTGGTGGTTGCGGGTCGTGCACCGGTTACGGATCTGTGCGAAATGGTTGAGTTGCCGAAGTCGGTACACCCTTGGTTTGTGGGTTGCCAGTTCCACCCGGAATTCACTTCGAACCCGCGTCAGGGTCACCCATTGTTTACGGCTTATGTGAATGCAGCTGTGGCACACCAGGACACCACCGGTGTTAAGAAGGCTGCCGCAGTTAAAACCGGAGTTGCCTGATGAAGCTTGCTGGCTTTGAAGTTACGGATACCTCGACCTTTTTTCTGATTGCCGGACCGTGTGTAATCGAGTCCGAGCAGATGTGCCTGGATATTGCCGGCACGATGAAGGCAATTACAGGTAGTTTAGGGATTCCGTACATTTTTAAAGCCAGCTTCGATAAGGCTAACCGCAGTTCGGGCAAATCATTCCGCGGCCCCGGTCGTGAGGGCGGTCTTGAAATTCTGGCCAAGGTGCGTGATCAGATCGGCGTGCCGGTGCTGACGGATGTGCATGGCATTGACGATATTGCACCGGTAGCCGCTGTGTGTGATGTCCTGCAAACGCCGGCGTTTCTGTGTCGCCAGACAGACTTTATCGAAGCCTGTGCCGCCAGTGGCAAACCAGTCAATATCAAGAAGGGCCAGTTCCTAGCGCCGGGCGATATGCAGAACGTGGTTGATAAAGCACGAGACGCGGCCCGAGATGCAGGCGTGACCGAAGACACCATTATGGTGTGTGAGCGTGGCGCGTCGTTCGGTTATAACAATCTGGTGTCGGATATGCGTTCGCTGGCGATCATGCGCCGCACGGGTTGTCCGGTGGTATTTGATGCAACGCACTCGGTGCAGTTGCCGGGTGGGCAGGGCAGTTCGTCCGGCGGTCAGCGCGAGTTCGTGCCGGTGCTGGCGCGCGCTGCGGTGGCCACGGGGATTCATGGCCTGTTCATGGAAACTCATCCGGATCCTGCCAAAGCCATGTCCGACGGCCCGAATGCCTGGCCGCTGGCACAGATGCCCCAATTGCTTGAACACCTGCTGACGCTGGACCGTGCGGTCAAAAGCGCCCGCATGTTTGATCTTTCCTGAAGTTCTTTGACGACCTGTCTAAACCACTACGTATTTAAATACCTACAAAGAAAGGCCTGACCATGAGCGCCATTGTTGACATCATCGCCCGTGAAATCCTGGATTCGCGCGGTAACCCAACTGTTGAAGCCGATGTGCTGCTGGAATCCGGCGTGATGGGCCGTGCGGCTGTGCCGTCGGGCGCTTCGACCGGTACACGTGAAGCGATCGAGCTGCGTGATGGTGATGCTAGCCGTTACCTGGGTAAGGGGGTGACGCGCGCTGTAGAGCACGTGAATACCGAAATCAGCGAAGCGCTGATCGGTCTGGATGCCCAGGAACAGGCTTTCATCGACAAGACGCTGATTGATCTGGACGGTACGGATAACAAGGCCCGTCTGGGTGCCAATGCCATGCTGGCTGTTTCGATGGCCGTGGCCAAGGCGGCGGCTGAAGAAGCCGGTCTGCCGCTCTACCGCTACTTCGGTGGCGCTGCCCCGATGTCGCTGCCAGTGCCAATGATGAATATCATCAATGGTGGTGAGCACGCCAATAACAGCCTGAACATTCAGGAATTCATGATCATGCCAGTGGGCGTGAACTCGTTCCGCGAAGCGCTGCGTTGTGGTGCCGAGATTTTTCACGCGCTGAAGAAGCTGCTGGACAAGGCCGGTCACTCGACTGCCGTGGGTGACGAAGGTGGTTTTGCACCAAACCTGGGTAGCCATGCTGAAGCCCTGGAAGTAATCATGCAAGCCATTCAGGCTGCTGGTTACGTGCCAGGCAAAGATGTGCTGCTGGCGCTGGACTGTGCTGCTTCCGAGTTCTACAAGGATGGCAAGTACGAGCTGTCGGGCGAAGGCCTGCAACTGACATCGGCCCAGTTTGTTGATTACCTGGCCACGCTGGTTGATAAGTTCCCGATCGTGTCGATCGAAGACGGTATGTCGGAAGCCGACTGGGATGGCTGGAAGCTGCTGACCGATCGCCTGGGCGACAAGGTGCAAATCGTTGGCGACGATATTTTCGTGACCAACACCCGCATCTTCAAGGAAGGCATCCAGAAGGGTATCGCCAACTCGATCCTGATCAAAATCAACCAGATCGGTACGCTGAGTGAAACCTTTGCTGCGATCGAGATGGCCAAGCGCGCCGGTTACACCGCCGTGATTTCGCACCGTTCGGGCGAAACCGAAGATTCGACCATTGCCGACATCGCTGTGGGCCTGAATGCCGGTCAGATCAAGACGGGTTCGCTGTCGCGTTCGGACCGTATTGCCAAGTACAACCAGCTGCTGCGTATTGAAGAAGATCTGGGCGACACCGCGTCGTACCCGGGTCGTGACGCGTTCTACAACCTGCGTTAATTCATCTCCCCATGCGTCCTTCAACCGCGATTCTGATTGGCCTGGCTGTGGTGCTTCAGTACCCGCTATGGCTGGGTAAGGGTGGCTGGTTGAAGGTGTGGGAAAGCGATTCGCAGCTGCGTCAGCAGCGTGAAGTGAATCGCCAGCTGGAACTGCGTAATGCAGGTCTGGAAGCAGAAACACGTAATCTGAAATCTGGCCTGGAAGCGGTTGAAGAGCGCTCCCGGTTTGAACTGGGTATGGTTAAGCCTGATGAAATTTTCTATCAGCTGCCACAGCGCAAGAAGGCAGCAGTTGCTGCCGAGGCTGCACCTGCACCTGCACCTGAAGCAGCCACCAAGACCGATGTTGCCAAACCCGAATCTGAGAAGGAAAAACAATGACTGGACTCGTTCACCGTAATACCGTTGTGACGCTGGATTACAGCGTTACGGATTCGGATGGCCAGGTGGTTGATGATGGTCGTAACCCGATCCGCTATCTGCATGGCGGCTTTGGTGACATCTTTGACCGCATTGAAGAAACGCTGGAAGGTAAGAAGGTCGGTGAATCGGTAACCGTTAAGCTGCAGCCGGAAGAGGCCTATGGTGACTACGACTCCGAGCTGGTGCAGATTGAAGAGCTGTCACGTTTTCCGAAAGAAACCAAGGTGGGTATGCAGTTCGAAGGCGCCCCTGAAGGCTCTGACGAAGACGATATCGTGATCTATCGCGTTACCGATGTGGCTGACGGCAAGGTGGTGCTGGATGGCAACCATCCGCTGGCGGGTATGTCGCTGGTGTTTACCTGCACGGTGCGTGATGTACGTCCGGCAACGGCCGAAGAGCTGGAAGACGAATGCGTGGGTGATGACGACGAAGACGGCGAAGCGCCGCAGGTAGTCATTCACTAATTAGACGTTTGCGGATCGCCCTCGTCGTCCTTCATATCGAGTGGCGGCCAGGGATAGGATTCAAATAGAAATTCAGTCCGGTGCACGGGATCGTCACCGGATTTTTTATTGCGCTCGACTTTTACCTCCACCCAGCCCTGTTGTAAGGCGCCATAGGTTTCTACCCGGGTGAAGTTCTGTATCGGTAGCTGGTTGTCCGGATTGAGGAGCGGATGGTCGATACGGTGGACGCCATTGCCGCCATGAACCATTAATACCTGACCAGGAAACCCGAAGGTTTCTGACCGGATCAGATTGGCGAGTAGCTGCTTTTCTGGCGGTGCTTTGCTATCGGCATCGGGTGTATCGAAGATCACTTGATGCGGCATCACCATTACGAGCATGCTGATGTCTTGCTTACGTGCTTCGCTAAAGGCCTCTTTGATCCAGGTTTCAACGGCACTGGTTCGATTCTGTAGTGATTCATTCCCGGAGACATCTTTAAGGTCAACGCTGATGTTGTTGGGAGA
>JBPCSW010000187.1:0-6970 GCA_051006675.1 Fluviibacter sp. | reverse complement strand
AGCCCACCCTGCCCCCATGTGCTGAATGGTGCCCCGCCAGCAGGTTTGCGCCATGTACCAGGAGCAGCTTCTTCCTGGGTAGGCTCTTCAAGCGAGCGTGCCGTAAGCTTGCCCTTTCCCTTTCCCTTTTTGCTCTTTTGCGGCTGTTGGGTAGCGCCCCTTGTTTTGATACCACCCCTCACGTCCTCGTCCTCGGCTGTCTTGCGCGCCTTTGCAACGTCTTGGCCTTCGCGGTACCTTATGCGCGACGTCACTCCCTCCATGGCAGCCGTGCGTGCAGACTGGACAGCTGGCACAAGATCTTGGAATGCTTCGCTCGACGAGCCAACGGCTCCAGCAATTGCGGGGGCAGTGCTTGCTCTAGCGCTACCGCTCATGGATCCCGTCGGTGACTCACCCATACTGGCATCGTCATCGGGCGCATGTGCCTGAAGACCGCTCAAGTCATAGCTCGAGAAATCAACTTGCTCCATGTCCGCCGTCTCATTGCCAGTAGGCGGGGCTGCAGTGATTCCGTCTCCATCAGTAGCATCCTCAAACACGTCTTCTTGCACAGACGGAGGCGGTGCGTCAGTCACTTCGATTTCGTTGTATGGTACGTTTTGCGGGGCAGTTGGCATGTCCATTTCCGGCCCCGGTTTCTGCTTGCGCCCGCGCTTTCTCGCCTCTGCTTCGGCCTTGCGCTGCTCGGTCAGGATCCGCTTACGTTCGGCATTGACCGCAGCAAGCTGGTCCTTGAATGCCTGCTGCCCTCTCTTCAAATCTTGCTTTTCCTGAGTGGCTTGCGCCTGCTGCGCATTCGTGTCCACTTTTTGTTCAAACGCCTTTTCGTCCAAGTTGGAGCTCAGCGTCTGCAGCTCGTCTGGGGTCAGCCCTCCCACAATGGCATTGTTGCGCTGTTTGGCGTCTGGGCGTTTCTTTGGCCAGGGCGAAATCATGTCGCCGACAACACCCAGCGGGTCGGCATACGAGCGCGTGATGGAGCCAGTGGGTCCATACACATACTCGGTGTTCACGCTCGAGCCATCGGCGCTAGGACGCTGGACAATTTGGAATTGCTGCATCTCTTATTCTAATATTGATATAGAAAATTAGGAAACAACATCCATCATATCTGGTGTTTGAATAGCCTTGCGCAGCTTGCCAAACTGTAGCGCCTGAGCAGCCACTGCTGGATCCAGACCCGACCTGTTGATAAGGTCCTGCAAGTCCTTGCCAAACTTGATCATGGCGGCCGTCTGCTGCATGCCGCTCGCGTCTCCATACGACCATCCCTGGTCGCCTATCCGGAAATTGGTTGGCTCATACCCCACCCCACCACCCACATCAACGCCGTCTGGCACTGGCGGCGGTCCCACGTCACTGCCATTCCCGCTCTCTACAACCCCAATTCCGTTGAACGAGCGCGGGGTTTGCTCAGCGGCTGCAAAGTTGGCTGGTGGGGGGAGCTTGACAGTGTACCCCGTTGTATAGCCGTCCACCGGGAATCCAAACGGATCAGCCATGGTCACCACGCCTTGTGGTGTGCGTTTTGTCGGATCGATCCCAAACCGCTCTAGGGCGGCAGGATCGTCGTATTCCCGGACTTGCTGCGTCCAGCGTTTCTTGATTGGCTGAATGTATCCATACGCTGCATTCTCGTTTGAGCCTTGTGACCCCCAGCTCGGGCTCTGGTCATAATGCACCCCAACAACAGCGCCAGGAAGCGGTGTGCTAAACACGTATGCGTCCATCAGTTTCAATGTTGATACTATTTACATAAAAAAGCGCCTTTTTGCTAGTCTGCGCAGTTCACTCGAGTTCACACTCGCACTCGCGCTAGCGCTAGCCTCTGATAAGGTCACCTGGGTGGTCGAGGAACCAAGCTGGCTTTGGTCTGTCTGCGACAAAGACGTGCTCGAGATGGTGTCCGAGACGGTTGGTGCAGAGGTGGCATCGAGCGTCGTACTCGATTGCTGTATTGTTTGAGACTGCGTTTGGGTAGCGGTGGGCTCTGCGGATGCTGGGCTCGCGCTTGTAGACTCGAACGTGCTCGTCGTGAGGCAGTCTGCGTAGACAGTAGAAACAGCTAGGACTGTCGTCGTCTCTGTATCCGTCTCTGTCTCTCTGAGAGTTTCGGTGCTCGTTGACCAAACGGTGACGCTCTCGGTCACACTGAGGGTCTCGGTCTCGGTAGGAGGGGGCTCGTAACACGGGGGCAGGTTCTGCGCTGGCGAGTCCTGCAGGCTCGGCTCCCGCACCCAGTGAGGGCTGAGACAGCCACAGAGCCCAGCTCTTCCACCATCGCGGTGAGCGTTCGCTTTCGTCAGGACGAGAGCGAAAACCAAGGCTTGAAGAACGAAACAGGCTTGCCATTTCATTTTTACAATTCAACAGCAGATAAAATTACAGCGTCTTCAGGCAATTGAATAGGACGCGTCACTTTAACGAGTTCTTGCTTTATGATTTCAGCGTGCTTTGCCTCTGCTCTGTTGTGGAGCTTGGCCTGAAGCTGCATCCGTCTCGCCTCGGCAGTGTTTGGGATGTACGCGCGAGTCTTGCCCTCTTGCTTCCACATTTTAGCTATACGTTCGCGGTCCTCCCTGAGTTCAAGCAGTCGCTTGGCTACAACCTCTGGCGTGCCCTTTGGCCCGCTAGGCTGCTCCGTGTACACCACGAGGTCAGGCAATATCCCATCGGGGCGCGGCGGTGGTTTGTACTCTTGGAGCTGCTTCAAAGCTTCATTGTAATCTTCAGACTGCATTTTCGATAACAGACAGACACCTTTACAGCAAGAAAAATATCTATTGGAATCGTGAACTCGTCGTCACATTTCTGTCGTACGTATATCTCGATCCGCCCTGGATGCTGCCGCGGTTCCTGGACATGAATGCCAGCTTGAACTGGAAACCGTGACCGTTAAAGTCCAGCACCGTGTCGTCGTCTCCAGTCGTCACCCAAAAGGTGGCCGACTCGACCTGTGCTGCGGTCAGAGAAAAGAAGCCGCCACGGGCCGCCGAGTTTTTCCATGTGATTGTGCCGCCGGGCACAGTGTTGACTGGGATCATGCACAGAATGTTTCCGCCGAATTTCTGGTCCGAAGACTCCTCGCACACCACAATGTTATCACCGCCACCGATCCCGAAATTGCCACGAATAGCGAGATAAGGGGGCCCGCCAAGTGCAATGGCATATGGCAGTTGAAGCGCAATGCCAGGCGTTAGCGCTAGATCGCTTGGTCCGCGAATGTCCGCAACACCAATAGGTTCGATACACAGCCCAGTTGGAAGCGACAGAGAATTGTTGCGAGCAGCAACTGGAAATTGAGCGTTCAGGTCAGTGTTGCAGTAGTAGTACCACCCACTGCCGGTGACCATGCTTGAGTTGACTGTCAGCGTCAACTTCCCAGTTTGCGTCGAGTAACTTGCGGCCTGGAACAGCGCGCCAGACCCAGCAACAAGACTAGGCCACACAGTCGCTGTTTGTGAGGTGAGCGCGGTGCACAGCGTGTCTGGCGAGTAATTCCCAGGCGGGATCGTCATGTAGTACCCGCTAGGTGTGCCAGCGCTGATCTTGAGAACCGCAATCTTGTTGTTGTTGGCATTGATGGTGTAGAATGTATATGGAATTTGCGCTTCGACCACAGCAACCGCAACCACGTCCTGAATGGCTTGCGAGGCAAACACCTCGGCACGGTTTGGGTTACCGAAACGGTATTTGCCCGAATTGATAAACCACTCCTTGTACCCGCCCGGTCCAAAGTCAACAAGTGAGCTCATTCTCTTTCTATTTGAGTTTGAGAAAATTAAGAGAATATACTGCTATACATGTTTTGCAGTCTTGCCTGGTGCGGCGTGATTTGAACCGGTGCCGTATGCATTGGCTTGCTCGATCCGCCCTTTGCCGGCGCAGCCTGGGCCTTGACAGGAGCCGCCTTGACCGGCTTTGGCTTTGCTTGAGCTGCAGCCTTGGGCTTTGTTTGCGCAGCAGCCTTGGCTTTGACAGGCTTTCCTTTAGGAGGAGGTTTGACTGCTTTGACAGGCTTTGGTTTGGCCACCTTGGCTGTCTTTGTGTTTGCCTTGAGCGCCTTTGGTTTTGCCTGAGCAGCTGGCTTTGCCTTTGCAGACTTTGGCTTTGCTTGCGCTTGCTTTGCTGGCTTTGCTTTTGGCTCTCGCTTCTTTTTAGCGGGAGGCGCTGCCGCCTTGAGTCTGCTGTCCACAATGTCTGCCACCATTTGTGCAAACCGCTTGTCCTTTTCCTCTGCCGTCTCTCTTGGTGCCTTTTTTGCCTTTTCCGTCTTCGCAGCCGCAGCAGGCTCAACCGATTCGCTCTTTTCAACCTCCATGGGGGTCGCTTCGGTTGCCTCGATATCGCTCATTGAATGACAACGTGTATTATTGGCACTCTTCTTTCGTTTGAGTGGGGTTACATATCGGTCATGAAATTACAAAGTGTTCTTCTGCGACACACAACTCACTCCTCATCTGTGTGAGACGACGTTGCTTCGGCCGCAACTGCTTCGGTCCCAGCAACCACAGCGCCAGCCACGATCCCCTGAGTAGGACGTGCACGCATCGCCCCCAAGGCAAAATCCAGAGCTACCTGCAAAATACCGTTATAGCGTCCATTCTTGCTGAGAGCAAGCGCTTCGCTAATAATGAGCGCGACCACAGCAGCAATAAGTGACACAATATCTGCAGAGAGGAATTGACACGACATTGCTCTATTTGTTTCATCAAGAGAAGAAAATAGCTCTAAATGACTACTGCGCTAAATGTAAGCCGGGACGATGCAGCGCTCGCGCTTCCTCTTAGTGTATCGTTTGCCAGTGCCGTATTGAATTGCGGCTGCGCATATCCAGACGCAGCAATCACCACCATACACGTGCTTGTGCGCTGCCCAGCATCACCGGCAGCCCACTCTACATATCCATTGTTACTGCTGTCTCCTGAATTGTTTACCCAGTAGTAGCGGAATCCTGCAGCTGCTGTCCAGCTCGTTGTCATTGTGATAATGACTGTCAGAGCTTTGGTCGAATGAGAGTTTTGGAAGCGATGGTTTGTGTCGTTCCATGTCAAGTACCGTCCGGCAGTAGTTACTGCGGTCATGGATGGAATTGATTGCGTTCCAGTTCCAGTATATTGATAATCAGAGGCCAGAGACACCTTGACAAATTCGGGTGAGCGCATCATCACCCCAAGAAGATTGGTGACATCGTTTGCAGCAATCTGCCCAATATTGATCGTGTTGGTGACGCCTGCCGTATTGCATCCGATCGTTGTTGTGGTGGCTGTGGTTGATCCACCTCCATAACTGATGTAGGTTGCCGGCGTAAGCTGAGCATGACCGAGGTACATGGTTCCGCTCTGTACAAAGAAAGCACCGCCAGGCTGAAATGCCATTGCGCCGCTGCATGCATAGTTGAGACCGGTAGAAGATGTGAATGTTGCTGCAGAACTTCCTGCTACTGCGGTGAGTGCATATGTTCCAGTCGTGTCCGTAACCCGCAGCCCCAGCGTGTTCTTGACATAGACATAGTTTGATGCCCCGCTTGTCAGGTACGTGTCTGTCGTTGGATTGATGTTTATAATACCACTACTTGAAGTCAGTGTAGTCGTTGTTCCAGTAATCGTCAGAGGTCTAGCAGCAGTAATCGAAGAAGCTGAACTGCTGCTCAAAAGCGCAAGCGGGTTGATACTTGATGCGTCTGCCACATAGAGACCTGCCGCAGCTGCCACAATAGCAGGCAGCGAAGCATTGTTGCATTTGATGGTTGTGCGTCCTGCTTGCACGATCAATGATTTGGCTGAATCGGCGCTAATGTATTGCGACACTCCGTTTGGATCCAGCCCAATCCATCCATTGTTGCCGTCTGTTGATCCTAGCACCAATCCACCCCCGAAATCCATGTGGGCGGTTCCGCTCCCAGACGATGCCCAAAAGCTACCAGGACCAGCCCATTCAAATCCGTTTGTGTTGATTGTAAGTTCGGGCGCAATTATTCGCACGCGAGTGAGCCCTCCAAGCACGCCTTCGCCAGAGGATGTGTACAGTTTCCAGCTGCCGCCTTTTCCCTGGAGTTGCCCATACACGCCAGTCACCCCAGTGTCTGCCGTATAGTTTCCAATTTCCAATGTTTCGCCAGCTGCCGCATTGTTGATTTTTGTGACATGCAGTACTCTGAGCCGCTTTACGGCAGTACCGATATCATAGGCGTTGTCTGTTGTAGGGACCATGGAACTTGCCAGCCCTACAACTATGCCGAGAGTCGGATCGCTTGTTGAGCTCAGCCCATTCATCCATGATCCTGTGCTAGACTGGGTTTCGAGGATGAGCGCACCGGCACCGCCAATATACGACATTTTCTCTTGTGTAGAGTGATATAAAATTAATTCATAATGGGATTCATTGACTGGATTAAAGGCGCAGCCAACTGGATAAACGAGAAAGTGTTGCAGCCAGTCGGCCGCTGGGGCAGCGCCTTGTGGAACGGCATGACTGGTAAAGGTCGACCTGGAGCAGACCCCAACGATGTCGCTACAAATGCCGGATACCAATCAGGCCAGTGGTTTCGAGGGTGGGGCCTACCAGTCATCAAGTCGGCTGCAAACATTCTAGCGCCTGGTGTCGGAGCAGGCATAGAGGAAATGCAAAAGGGTGTGGAGAGAGCAACAGGCTCTAAATTAGAATGAGAGTAATAGGACTTTTGTGTCATTTTCACTAGTAGGCTTGAAATGTCGACCGTAGCAAAGCAAAACCCTACGCAAGCTGTCCCAGACCCATCGGTGCTCGTAAACAAGTTTGCACCAGCATATGCTCCTAAACAACGTGTTAAACCCGAAACTATTTTTGGAGCACCGCAGAAAACCGCAGCAGTAGGCGGCCCAAAAACGCTTTTTGGAGTACGAGGCGTACCGTGCGGGCGCCATGAATCTTCACACCCTAGCGTGTAATATTATTTTCTATATGCATGATAAGCACAAAATAGGGA
>JBPCSW010000186.1:0-5184 GCA_051006675.1 Fluviibacter sp. | reverse complement strand
GGCAGACATTGACACAGGGTTATGCGCACCATATCCAACGGTTAATGGTGACGGGTAACTTTGCCTTGTTGGCTGGCTTGAATCCCCGGCAGGTGGCTGATTGGTATCTCGCGGTTTATGTCGATGCGGTCGATTGGGTAGAAGAACCCAATACCTTGGGGATGGCGTTGTTTGCATTAGGCCCGCGCATGACCAGCAAGCCTTATATTGCGTCCGGTGCTTATATCAAGCGCATGAGCAATAGCTGCAAGCACTGCATTTATAAGCCTGAAGTACGCACAGGCCCGAAGGCCTGCCCCTATACAACGCTGTACTGGTATTTCCTGATGCAACACGCATCTTGGCTACGGCGGAATCCGCGCATGGCCATGGCCTACAAGAATTTAGACCGCATACCCGAAGTGGAGCAAACGGCAATCAATGAATGGGCGATCGTCCGTTTGCAAACATTGGAGACGCTCTAGTTATTCCTGGGTTTCGTTCGTCACATTAATCATGTCATTTACGGCGAATCCGAGCGATGACGCCTGCTGTTTGAGCGTGTTGACGACCTGCGGGTCGAGTGCAGGCGTACGAGCGAGTATCCATAGGTAGGAACGGTTAGGTGCACCAACCATCACCCAGCGATACTCGGGGTCTAGGGCTATGATCCAGTAATCTCCCCAGACAACCGGAATCCACGCCAGCCAATCAGGTGCAAAGCGAACGCGCAATTGGCCGGGCTCTGCAGGGTTGGGTGCTTCAGCAATACCTTTGGCCGATATAAATCCATCGCTAGTGGCGCAACGATTAATAACATCGATCCGTTTGTCCTGGCGAGGCGTGTAAGTAGCCGTGATATTGCCCGTACATTTACGCTCAAACCACATCGGGAGGCGCGAAATCTCATACCAGCGACCAGCATAGCGTTCGAGATCAACCTGGGTGACGGTGGGTAGCGCAGACTCTGCTGCCAACAAAGGGCTTGGCAGTAGAGCGATGGTGCAAATCGTGGCTAGGAGTGCACGTAAATACGTATTCATCGGGAGCTCCGTTTAAACCCATGTGGATTTTGTGGCCAATTAAGGATTCCGTAATGCGCATGCGGCACAATAGCCGCTAGAAACCAAGGAGTACATTATGCGCCTACACAACTTTATGAAGCCATTTCTTGGCGGGTGGGTAACGCTGCTTTTGTCTACGGGAACGCTTCCAGCGCATGCCGAAACGCCACAGAGTTTTCTGGATGCCTTTGCTCAGGAATCCAAAGCACAAAATCCGGCATTCAAAGGCTTTTCTGCCAAGGCCGGTGAATCGTTTTATAAAAACAAACATGGGGGCGATTGGAGCTGTTCCAGCTGTCATACAGACAACCCTACGGCAGAGGGTAAGCATGCGGTCACGGGCAAAGTAATTCAGCCGCTATCGCCGAATGCCAACCCGTCTCGATTCACTGATGCTGCCAAAGTTAACAAGTGGTTTAAGCGCAATTGTAATGATGTGCTCAAACGCGAATGTACACCCGAAGAAAAGGGTAATCTGTTGACCTATCTGTTGTCGGTCAAATCTTGAGAGTGCGTCACATGAAAATTTCGACTCGATTCCTTGCTGCAACGCTATTCACAGGTGTGGCGGCCACTGCCACTGCTGGCGATCACAATTACGGCCCATATCCGACTTATTACACCGAAGAATGTGGCAGTTGCCACGTGCCTTATCCGCCGCAGCGCATGACGCAGGCCGGGTGGGAAGTCCAGATCAATGGCCTGAAACATCACTACGGCACCGATGCCAGCGTTGATGTGCCGGCTAGCCAGACTATCTTGTCTTACTTGGTGAACAATGCCGGATGGAAAGACAAGCTGGCGCCGACAGATTCAACAGCACGTATTACAAAAACACATTGGTTTGTCAAAGAACATGGTTCAGCGGCGCCCAAGGGCAAAAGTTTTAGTGATTGCGCCCAATGTCATACCAAGGCGGTACAGGGTGATTACAGCGAGCAAACGCTAAAGGTGCCAGCAGGTTGGCGTCGCGGTAACTAATATGACAGAAATGGCACAACAGCCAAATGATCTGCAGGCGCAGACCCGCATTCTGGTTTGGGATATTCCCACCCGGATCTTCCATTGGATTCTGGTGCTGTGCTTTGTGGTTGCCTACCTGACGAGCGAGTCAGAGCGCTGGCAGCTTTGGCACGTAACTGCAGGCTATCTCTTTGGGGTGCTTCTGTTGTTCCGGTTGTTCTGGGGTGTTGTCGGCAGTCGATATGCCCGGTTTAGCCAATTTGTGCGCGGTCCTCGTCAGGTATTAGCGTATTTGAGCTCGCTACTGACCAGAAATCCTGAACATTTCACGGGGCATAACCCGGCCGGAGCGTTGGCTATTGTCGGTATATTGGGTCTGGGTCTACTCACTGTGCTGACCGGATGGGCGAGTTTTAATGACTATGGTGACTGGATCGGTGAACTCCATGAAGGCATCGTCAACGTGTTGCTGTTCATCATTGGTATTCATGTTGGTGGCGTACTGATTTCCAGTGTGTTGCATCGAGAGAATCTTGTGCGCGCTATGATTAACGGACATAAGCGAGGTGCGGCAGTCGAAGCAATCCGCTATCCACAGTGGGTTGTCGGGGTGTTGTTGCTGGCGGGGTTGATCACCTTTTTGTGGGCATTGTTGAGCGGGCATCTGCCTTGGCTGATGCCTTGAGTCATTGTCTACGGCATACTGCTTCCATCAGAGGATAAAACGATGCGTATTTTGATTGTGGAAGATGATCCCATGCTGGGCGAAGGCTTGCAGGTGGGGTTGCGTCAGGCTGGTTTTCATCCGGAGTGGGTCAAAGATGGTGAGGCTGCATGGCAAACTTTGCGCCACGAAACTTTTAGCGCGGTGGTGCTAGATCTTGGTTTGCCCAAAATGGATGGCCTCGAAGTCCTGAAGCGCGCACGTGCGAATGAGCAAAAATTACCAGTATTGGTTCTAACGGCACGCGATACCGCACAGGATGTGATTGATGGTCTTGACTCCGGTGCCGATGACTACATGGTGAAGCCATGTGATCTGGGTGAATTGGCTGCGCGTTTGCGGGCGCTGATTCGTCGAGCAGCGGGCGCAGCGGCACCCATTATGCAAGTGGGTGAGTTAACACTCGATCCGGCATCACGGGACGTGCGCTATGAACAGAAAGAAGTCGAGCTATCGCCACGTGAGTTTGATCTGTTGCATGAGCTGATGTTGAATGCAGGACGGGTTCTAACCCGGGCACAGCTGGAATCGAAGATCTATCCTTGGGGCGAGGAGGTGGAATCGAATGCACTGGAAGTGCATGTGCACCATCTGCGCCGTAAAACAGCCACAGAGGTCATTAAAACCGTTCGTGGTGTTGGCTACATCATGCCGAAATGAAGCTGAAGCATTGGTGGCAAAGAGCCCGCAAGGGCTCTGGTAGTTTGCAACTTCAGTTGCTGTCAGGGACGCTGGGTCTCGTTGCACTGATTTGGGTGGCGTTAAGTATCAGCGCATGGCATAACGCTGTTTCTGAAGGCGATGAATTGTTTGATGCGCACTTGGCACAAACGGCCGCGTTGTTAGCCGTTCTGAGTAGCGATGGGTCTGATGAGATTCCTGATGAACTGCCCTCTCATCGTTATGCCCGCAAAGTGGCTTTTCAGATATGGACCGAAAAAGGTCGACTGTTAGCACGATCAACATCGGCGCCTAAAGATGCGCTGACAGATCAGATGAGAGGGTTCTCGGACCGCCGCATTGATGGACGGAGCTGGCGTGTTTACAGTTTGCGCGACACGCGGCATGGCCATCTAATTCTTGTGGCAGAAACGCTTGAAGCGCGCCATGCGATTGGTGCCGAATTGGCTAAACAATTGCTGACGCCATTTGCGATTGGGTTGCTCTTGCTGGCAGCAAGTCTGGTCCTGTTGATGCGCTCTCGTTTTATGCCGCTCCGTCGTCTAGCCATTTTTATTGGCCAGCGCTCGCCGGAGCGATTAGATCCGATTGATCTGGTCGATGTGCCCGGTGAGTTGCAACCAATTATTGAGCAAACGAATCGATTGCTCGAACGTGTGGCAACCTCGATTGAGCAGGAAAGACGATTCACTGCCGATGCGGCGCATGAAATTCGTACACCACTGGCTGCAATCCGAACGCATGCCCAGGTGGCCATTGCGGCAACAGACAAGGTTGAGCGTGAGCATGCGCTGTCGCTGGTAGTGCAGGCCAGCGATCGGGCCACTCATTTGCTGGGACAACTTCTCACCATGGCGCGCCTTGATAGCGTCAGCCTCGTGGGTGGCTTTGTTATGTGCGATCTGCGTCGCATTGCGGTGGATGTCATCGCCGATCTGACGCCGCAGGCATTGGCTAAAAACGTGGAGTGCATGCTCAATGAAGGCAGCGTGGCTTCGGTCAAGGGTGATCCGGCGCTGCTGGCGGTGTTGGTTCGCAACCTGGTGGATAATGCCATCCGCTACTCGCCTGCCGGAACGGCTGTAACGGTGACTATTCGAGAGGTGGAAGGTGAGGTAAAGCTCGTGGTTTCGGATCAGGGTCCGGGTATTCCTGAGGAAGAACGCCAGCGGGTTATGTCGCGCTTTACCCGCCTTGCTGGCAACGATGCGCCGGGTTCGGGTTTGGGGTTATCAATTGCCTTACGTATAGCCGAACTGCATAACGCAACACTCATGTTGGCCGATGGTCCGGCACAGCAGGGACTTAGCGTCGTTTTAGTCCTGCCGGCTTGCTCGGAGTAAGCTTTTGGCCACGTTGACTAAGGCAATACCGCTCAGCATCAGGATCATAGAGCCAACAACATCCCCCGTTGCCATGCCGGCCCAAAGGCGGAAGGTATCCCAGGTAGAAGGATTGCTGTAAGTCCCCTCGAGATTCATTCTGGTAAAGACGACCTGATGCAGCGTAGCGGACAAAAGACCTTGGCTAAAGACAATAAAGAGTACATCGCTGAACTGAAGTTCTTCGAGGTCGGACCCGATTTTTCGCCACCAGCAAACGAGCTGCATCATGAGATAGGCAGAAAAAGCCGAGATCGCACAAATAACCAGCAGGATTGATGTATCAAGGGCCGGCAGGTGCCCCATGTAATCGATGGTTGAAAAAATGCACCCACCAAATACGCCAACAGCGCCTCTGAAGCCGAACAACAGCACTGCCAGAGTTCTAATG
>JBPCSW010000185.1:0-3671 GCA_051006675.1 Fluviibacter sp. | reverse complement strand
CCCATTTGATACATTTTTGGCAAAGGTGGCAATGTTGCGCTTTGCCTTAGCATATCTAAATTTTTTGGCTTTTTACTGCCAAACCTGAGATTCTTACCCATCAGATTTTGCCCATCTTCAACTTATGAATCAACAACAACAAATCGCTGCACTTGCCACCATGATGCTCACAACGGCCAACAATTTCAGGATGAGCAGAACGGAAACTAGCCATCGCCTCATGATCAGCCAAAGCATCAAAACACACCTGGCGCTCAATCAAACCAATCATTAGCTCACGCTCAGCATGACGGCCCTGATTGCGATAATTCTCGCGAACAGCATCGCCAGCCGGCGTAGAAAACTCACCACTCGCTGATGTCATACTCTTCACCCCGAATCAAAGCAATCGCCTGAGCAATCACGCGCGCACGCGCAGTAGAACGGCGGCCAATCAATTCCAAACGAAACCGATTCAACTCACGCAAAATGCGAGTTTCAGTGACCTCAGCCACCCGATCAAGCTCTGTTGCCAAAGTCTGCTTGCCAGCCTCAACACCCAACAAATACGCCTGCTTAACTTCAGGCTTGCTCAAATCCAACATCAGATCTCACTCTTCAATCGCTCAGCAATCAAATCAAGACCCGGTTTAGATGGATGAATAATCATCGCCTCAAGAAACTCGACAACCTTAACCTGAGTTTCTAACTTGCCCTGTGCATAAGCAAAATCGCCAGCCTCTTTCAACATAAGTTGAACCTGGTCATAAGTAAAAGTGACTTCGCTCATTTGTTACGGCGCTCACCTGGTCGAGTCACATACTCGATGACAACAACACCGATACCGCAAATGAGGCAGAGAGCTGCAACCCATTTGCCGTAACCATGCTGACCTGCCCAGTCAGCGAGCAACATGAACGCTGCCATTGCGATGCTAAAAAGAATAATTTTCATTTCTGCCTATCTTTCCGTTGGCCCTATGCCAACAAAGCCAGATTAGGGCTAAAAAGCGATCAAGTCAAACATTGACACGCAAAAAATGTGGATGTTATCAATCCGTTACAAACCGCTAATCTAACGCCTCAATGAAGATTTTTGCGCCCGGTGACGGGTAAGAGGTTGGGCCGGCCCAGATTTCCCTAGCATGAACATCAACAACCAATTGATCATCAGCCCAAAGGCCCGATGCACTAACCGCATCAAAACACCCCCTAATGAGCTTGTCAATGTCAGGTGTAGTAGCCGGGTAAGCGTATTTAGGTTTCTTAGGTCGCTCGATGTAGAAAGTCACATCAACTCTCACAGGGCCGGTAAAAGGCTCGATGCTCTCAGTGACCAGCATTTGTTGCTTGATAGCCAAAACAATCGCTGACCGCCAAGCCGGCAAGTATTTTGATGTTTCAACAAAACGGCCATTGCCAACAAACTTTTTAGAGCCTTGAGGTGCAGGCCGGCCCTCAACAAAAACTAGAAAACTTTTGCGAGGGTTGCCAGGCAAAACAATTGCATTCATTAGCCGCGTTTAGCCAAAACGGCTGCAGCAGTGAAAATGTTTAAAGCCAAAAACAGAAACGCGCCAAAACGCATCGAGATGGTCAGCGCAGAATTATCAACAATCAACCACAAAAACAAAGCGTTAGCAATGAAAAATAAGAAAGTGATTGCCTTGATCATTAGAACGGCGTTGCCCCAAAGCCAGCCAACAAATCTGCAGCATCCGAGTTAGTTGCCTTTTTCACTGTGGCCAATTTCTCAGCCGATGCCTTAGTGACCCAGAAACTAACCAAAGTTTCGCCAGCATCATTTTTCCACTTGCTAATCTTCAATTCGCCAGTGATCTGATACATGCCGTTTTTCTCGAGCTGCAAGTTATCGCAAGCAACATTGAAGTAATGCTTTTCGACAGTTTCCCACTCGCCAGCATCATTCTTACGATTCACCGGGATAGGCACAACAGCGTATTGCCCTGCCTTAGATTCTTTGATGTCATTTACATAACCCTGAATGGTGACAACCAAGTTTTTAGCCATTATTTTCTCTTTTCGTAGATTTCTTTGATTCTAGTTACTGCCACCGACAACATGACTAACAGCGACACAGTCGGAATGATTACAAATACGCTCACCAGGCATAAACAAAACGCCATTGATAATAGGCCGATCCAGGCGATCAAACTTGCCATGAAAAGGCACACAGATTTCGCCATTGTATTTCACAACCTTTGCAGGCTTAGCCCGGCAACTGCCACAATACTGCGCGAGATGCTTTTTCTTAGGCACAACCACCCAAATGAAACCGCACTTGCGGCACTGCACCTGATTCTCATCCACCGGCTAAACATTATCGGTTTTCAGTGACTCTCGCAAATAATCCATCGAATCTGAGTGCCAACATGCCAGTTTTGCCATGCCTGTTTTTTGCGATGTGCATAACCATTTTGCTTTTCTCATCTTCGCCATCATCAAGAGCTTTCTCGCGATTCAACAAAATGACAACATCAGCATCTTGCTCGATAGCGCCCGAATCTCGCAAATCAGCCAAGCCAGGTGCAGAGTCTTTACGGCCCTCGATGGCGCGATTCAACTGTGCCAAAGCAATAACGGGAATTTCTAGATCGCGAGCCAAAATCTTTAGCCCATTGCTGATAGCAGTAACAGACTCATACCGGCTACGGCCACGCTCAGTGTCTTGCATGAGCTGCAAATAATCCACAACAATTGCTGCAAGTTTCTGTTTGCGGCCAACCTGGCGTGCAAAAGCCCTAACCTCAGCCAAAGTCTGACCCGACTTATCTGCAATAGCAATCGGCCTACTCACCTTGTCGCGGCTCTCAGCAATGCGCTGCCAATCGTTATCGCTCAAAGTTCTTTTCTCTAACCGATCCATGCTCACATTGCAAACACTCGCAAACAACCGATTCACGATCTCGCGTTTAGACATCTCGAGCGAATGGAAACTTACCGCGCCATGAGCTGCCAACTGAAAAGCCATGTTGATAGCAACAACCGATTTACCTACCGCTGGCCTCGCACCGATAATGTACAAAGCGCCCGGCCTGAAACCGCCAATGAATTCATTGAGCATCGGCCAATCAGATGCATGAAAATCAGGCTCAGAATTCAAATGCTCAACAGCCGGCAAAACCAAATCTGCCACAAACTCAACCGGGTCAAAAAGGCGTTTCTCAGCCAAATCATCAATCTTGACTCGAGCGAAATCTATAGTCGCATCAACATCAGCATCTTGAGATTGGGCCGCATCAGCAAGCGACAACCCAACCGAGTGCATGGCCGTACGCGCGTTACGATCATGAATCAGTTGCTCATAGAAATCCGCATTGCGATGAGTGACAACCTCGCCGGTGCATTCCCACAAAAACACAGACAATTCAGGTTTCTTAGTTGAAACTGTTATGACATCAATGCCCTCGCCAGCCTCACGCATCTCACGCATCAAAACAAACAGCTCGCGCTCAGTCGAATTCGTGAAATCGTCAGCAACTAATTTGCTATCAGCCAGGTAATCGCCCTGGCTAAGTAGAATCGCGCCAATTATCAGCCTCTCGGCTTTGTTTTCATACATCAGAAATCGCCCTTTATTTTTCTTTCGCTGGCCACCGGTTGTTTTTCGGCAGCCCATTTCTGCGCCCGATTCATCCATTGCTGATAAGCCAAATCCCAATCAACAAACTT
>JBPCSW010000184.1:0-3071 GCA_051006675.1 Fluviibacter sp. | reverse complement strand
CATCGGTTCCGTACTGCATCTGTTGCGTGACGGACTTCGTGTAGTTCTGCTTTATCTTGACCTCGTTGTACTGCCGGGGACAGTTGACGAAATCCTTCAAGCCGGAGAAAGACCACTTGACCATATGCACCTCTGTTAGATGACCCGTGACGGGGGTCAGGCGGTTGAATCACGGAGGGAGGTAGGACCTTAACAGGAGTCCCCCGCTTCAACTGGTGTGGTTCGCTGCATATGAACAAACAGCGGAGTACGCGCCCACTCACACCTTACAGCGCGGTCGATCGGTAGGAGGGATACCGTACGACTAACACTCTCCGTATGACTCCCCGTACTTAGCCTCGCAAGCCACCGGAAGATCCATAGCCCACACAGGAGGAGTAGACATGATATTAGTAATGTATGCAAGCCCCTCTTCAATCTCATCCTTGGGGACAAGACAGACGGCGGCGTCATGTACGGTCAGGACAGGCGGGTAACGCTCACGGATGTCCAGCATCTGCTCTCCAACAATTATGCGAGCGAGAGCTTGGACGATGTTCTCGACCATTGCCCCACCCCATATGGACACGGGTCCTCGACGGGAGTCGTAAATCTTGCGGCCTTCTTCGTTAAGGCGCAGCTTTGGGTATCGGATATACAAATTGTTCGGTAAGCGGATACCTTGCCGATCGATCTCAAAGCATGTGGTTACGCCGGGATGGATGACCCCAGTAAACCCCGCCATCAAGGCGTCAAGGGCGTGGTCGCATTCGTGCCACAAATTGACGATGTTATAGTTGATGTCTCGGTATAGATCCACGTAACCCTTGCATACATCAAGTGGTAAATCAGCGCCGGGTGGACTAGTTTTCAGCGTGTGCCGTAGTTTCTCTGCACCAGTACCGTAACCCAGCCCAAGGATGCAGGTCTTGCCAACGAATCGTTCCACAGGATTTGCTTTGGTGATGGGCTTCCGGTAGATCTTGGATGCGAATGTGGAGTACACATCTTCACCACTACGGAACTGTTCCTCCACATCATTCTGCCCTGCTATCCACGCCAATACACGGGCCTCGATCTGACTGCTGTCACAGTTGACGATGAAGTACCCATCAGGTGCAACGATGGCGTTCTTGAGGGCTTTCTTTTTCTTGTCTCGGCTAGGCAAGTTCTGCATGTTGATGCCATCACTGCCAGACCATCGGCCTGTGTGTGCACCATAGTACTTCAGGGGGATAGGTAGCAGCCCCTTGTTCCTTGCGCCCACGTTGATAAACCGCTCGATGCGGCTCTCTTCAATAGTACTCTTTGTACCCAGTCGCACAGCACACAACTGCTGCACGATGGGGTCTTCGTGTTCCTGTAGGGCGAGGAACCCTTCGTCGTTCTTGGCAAGGGCGGGAGCCTCCTTGCCTGTGGTAGGGCTTACCTTCATCGGCACAGCCACACCACGCCGCTCCAGTAGGGTGGCGAACTGCTTGTTGCTAGCGAGGATAGCGCGTACACCTTCTTCGTCCTCGCAGGACAGCTCCTGCATTAGCCCCGCAAGCAGCCCACGCTTCTCGTTACGCACATCCTCCAGTCGCTCGACCAATAGCGCATCGTTTAGACTCAGCTTGGGTTCCGTAAACATACGGATAGTCATGTCGATGAGGTCGTACTCGGACTGAGGGAAACCCTGAGCAAGCTTGTTGAACAGCGCATAGGTCAGGTCGCAGTCGTTCTTGCAGTACTCACCGTATCGTGCCAGTTCGTCAGGGGCAAAGTCTTGTAGTCGCTTGCCCAATGCGTTGACTACCTCAGTGCCTTTCTCACCCAACGCATACCGTTCCGCCAATGCCTTGAGTGAACCTCCTGCATCCACTCCGTGGACTGCCCTCGCCATGCAGAGCGTGTCAAATATGAATGCAGGTCTGACTCCGTAACGCCACGATAGAATGGTTGCGTCAAAGATTGCGTTGTGGCAGAGGACGGCGGTGTCTGTCCAGTCGATGAGGCTGAACAACTCTCGGATATCATCTTCGCCCACGACCCATTGCGTTTCGTCGTCATCGCATTTGATCCCCATACCTATGACATGGAACTCAGGATGGTTGATGTACTCCTCCGTCGTATGCTTGGAGAAGCCAACCTCCTTGCTGTAGTACGTCTCAAAGTCGATGGTGATGAAACTCATTTCTTTCCTTCCATCGCAAAACCCATGCGCCTGATGGCGAGTTCAATCAGCATGGCACAGTCACGCAAGTTGTCGCTTGTGCTTGATGCAGCCGTCTGCCACGAATTGTCCAAGCGCAGCGCGACAAGCGATACGGTTTGCAACTCGCCGTTTTTTGCTTGTTGCAACCATTGTTCAAGGATGTCAACGACATCCTGATTAACACGCTTTGGCATCTCAACGATGTTCATGCCTGCCCCCTCGCCCGGATGGCTTTAGCGCAGTCGGATGCCTGCTGCGCCTGAATCCTGAAAACGTCACGCAGCTCTTTCTCGTCCCATGGCAGGTTGATGCGGTCAATGTGCCGATTTGAAGCCTCAACATCGCACGTTTGCGCACACGCCTCGCGCTCGGCGGCGGCAATACGCTGCGCAAAGTCATACACCAACTCGTCAGTGCCTCCTTCAGGGATACAGCACTCGCGCCATAGCGCGTCGATTTCTTCGCGGTTCATTCTGCCCCCTCAATTAGTTCCTCTTCAGCAATCCACATGTAACCGCCATGAATTGCGGCCTTCATCGCGGCTTCGGCATCTTTGAGATAGCGATACACGCCGATGATTGATGTGCCAGCATCTCGGTTGTCTGAAATCACAACATAAACGTTCATTCTGCCCCCTCATTATGCGCGACCATTTGAATGATGTCTCGTTCAGCCAAACGGTCGGCTTCTTCGATGCTCATGTCGTGATTCATCTCCCAATGTTCGCTACTCAAGCGATACTTCAGCTCCTGCCGCAGGATAGAGTTCTCACGGTGCAGTCGGTCGCGTTCATCGCGCAGGCCAGCGGCTTGTTCCGCTAACACTTGAATCATGTCCATGGTTTACAGCCTAATAAGGTAGATGATGATGGCGGCGACGATTGACCCTACTAGTG
>JBPCSW010000183.1:0-3349 GCA_051006675.1 Fluviibacter sp. | reverse complement strand
AACCATTAACGCAGGCCGTAACCAGGTACTTCGCAACACCTACTGGCTGCTGGCGCTGTCGCTGATCCCTACCGTAATCGGTGCTGTTGTCGGCCTAAGCTCTGGCGTACCAATGTTGATGGCTGGCAGCCCAATCATGGGCATGCTGGTGTTCTTTGGCATTGCCTTTGGCTTGATGTGGGCCATTCAGCGTAACCGCGATAGCGGTGCTGGCGTGCTGCTACTCCTCGCTTTTACCTTCTTCATGGGGGTCATGCTGTCACAGATTCTAAGCGTGGCATTAGGTATGGCCCATGGTGGTGAGCTCATTGCTATGGCCGGTAGTGCAACGGCAGCGATCTTTTTCTCCCTGGCTATGTACACCAGCGTGAGCAAGCGCGACTTCAGCTTCATGGTTAACTTCCTGTTCGCTGGTCTGATTCTGCTGATTCTGGCTTCTATTGCCAATATCTTCCTGGCCATTCCGGCTATGGCCATCGCCATTTCGGCCATTGGTGCGCTGCTCTTTACCGGTTACCTCCTGTTTGACCTGAGCCGTATCGTTAACGGTGGTGAGAACAACTACATCACGGCCACCCTGGCGGTTTATCTGGATATCTACAACCTATTCGTTAGCCTGCTCAACCTGCTGATGATCTTTACCGGCAACGACCGCGACTAACGCGTTTTCTGCTAGAAACCTCTAAAGAGCCCTGCGGGGCTCTTTTTTATTGTTTGTTTTCAACCAGTTAAAAAAATTTAATCAATTCTGTCAACGCTTGTTAATCACCCTGCGTTATTTGCCCTACGCGGTCTGCAATCTGGGCCGATTAACCATACAGAGGTTTATCAAATGGGCAAGAAAGCTTCAACAGAATTGGTCGTGCGCCAGCTGGAGCACTCGCTGCACATGACGTCTAAAGAAATCGAAGGCCTGGGTCGCAATTCTGCTGTTTGCGACTACGATCTGGGTCTGCTGGATCAAACCAGCATGAAGAAGTGTCTGGCTGACTCCCTCAAGCTATTTATTGAGGAGATCGCCCGCTTTAAAACCAAGAATGGTGCCGCCTACAAGCTGGCGCGTCAGCTCTTTTCGGATTCCTATCTGAATAGCGCGCAGCTAATCGTTAAGGTAGCCGCCTAAAAATACTGCCACCGCAGCAGATAGCAAAACGCCCGAGCAATTATCTCGGGCGTTTTTTTATGTGCCCCACGCTTACATTACGGGCGACGGAACAGGGCAATGGACTCTACATGAGCCGTGTGCGGGAACATATTGGCAATACCCGCACCCAACATTTCATACCCCTTGGTATTCACCAGAATATCGGCATCGCGCGCCAATGTGGCCGGATTACACGAAACATACACAATAGTATGCGGTGCATTACCGCGGGGCGCATCGGCATCTGGTAACGCCTGCACCAGTGCTTGAGCCCCATCCCGAGGCGGATCTATCAGCATACGATCCAGCTTGCCCAATCGTTCCCAGATCGGCTGGCAATCCAGAAACAGATTGGCCGCAAAAAAGCTCGTTTTGTCGCTCAAGCCGTTGAAAGCAGCATTCTCTGCCGCCCGCTGTACGAGCGCTTCGCTGCCTTCAACACCAACAACCATGGCACCGCTGTAGGCAATGGGTAACGTAAAGTTACCTAAGCCGCAGAACATGTCGGCAATCCGCTCACCCGGTTGGGCATCGAGTAGCCGCATCGCTTTGGTAACGAGGGCATGATTGATGGCCGGGTTCACCTGGGTAAACTCAGTTGGTGCAAATTGCAGCGTCAGACCGTAGTTAGGGATGCGATATTGAAGCAGCGGCGCATCCGTTTCCAGGAGTGGTTTCACAGTTGCCGGGCCACCTGATTGCAAGAACCAGCGAACCTGATGCTGTGTGCCAAATGCTTGGAGCATTGCCAGATCATCATCAGTCAGCGGATCCATATGGCGTAGCAGGAAAACGGTATCCAACGCACCCGCATTGGATGGATGCTCCCCCACGGCCACTTCCAGTTGCGGTAACCGATCCGGAGCTGACATGCCGGCAAAGAGTGCCCGCAGTGGCAACAGCAAATCAGAGACGTGTTTCGGCAAAATGCTGCAGGATGACATGTCGGCGATATAGCTACTGCGCCGCTCATGAAAACCGACCAGCACGCCGCCCTTTTTAGGCACCAGACGCACAGATAGCCGCGCACGGAAACGATAATGCCAGGCGGGTCCGGCTATCGGAGAATAAATCGAGGATGGACGCACATTGCCGATATGACGGAGATTGTCTTCCAACACCCGTTGCTTAGTCGCAATTTGCAGCGCAGGATCAGCATGCTGAAGGGAACACCCGCCACACACCCCAAAATGCGGGCAGCGGGGCGTTACCCGTGTAGAAGCGGCACGATGTACTTCAGTGACCCGTGCCTGTTCGAAACTCGACTTACGACGATAGCTCAACCAACTGACAAGCTCGCCGGGCAACGCGCCCTCAACAAAAATAGTTTTGCCGCCATCTCGGGCAATTCCCTGACCGGCATGGTCCAAGGACTCAATCATTCCAACTGGCATATGTTCTAGGCGCTATCCCGCGCATGAAAAGTAATGAAAACAAGTCATCGATTGTACTTGATGACCCTGCCTAAATTGATGGTTTTCAGACGCTGTTGCCAGAGGGCAAACTGTGTATAATTTAATCAGACTGCTTGTGTAGTCATGTCTGGCTCGGGTCTTTCCGGGCTGGATATTCTTCAACGACCTTATCAAAGGGAAGAAAATGAAACAATCACTTCTGGTTGCTGCTCTGATCGCTCTTGCTGTTTCTGCTTGTGGCAAAAAAGAAGCCCCGGCTGCTCCTGCTGCCCCGGCTGCTGCTCCAGCTCCTGCTGCTGCCGCTCCTGCTGCTCCAGCTGCTGCTCCTGCAGCCGCTCCTGCCGCTCCAGCTGCTGCTCCAGCACCAGCTGCCAAGTAATCGCTTTTGCGATCTTGGAACCGCTTCGGCGGTTACGAAAAACCGGCCTTCGGGCCGGTTTTTTTATGCCTGTAGCGCCTCAATTGTTAGCCAGTCAAAACCCTCTTGCTGGTTCGCCAGATAAAAACAGTCTGGCACCTCCCCAAGCACCTCCCGCACAGACTGCAAGACGTGCTCCGGGCTGTTATTGGACTGCGACAAATGCGCCGCAACGACATGTTGCAGACGGTCGAGATTGAGCCCAGCCAGAAAACCCGCGGCATCGCGATTGCAGAGATGCCCATAACGGCCGGCAATGCGTTGCTTGAGGCTATCGGGGTACGATGATTTGGCCAGCAACTCCGGATCGTGATTGAACTCAAGCACCAGCCCGACACAGTCCTGCAAGGAACGTTCCACATGGGCGGTCAG
>JBPCSW010000182.1:0-2788 GCA_051006675.1 Fluviibacter sp. | reverse complement strand
CCCCTGGATGGCTGCTGGGTGCCAGTAAGCCGCTTCAACAAACACATCCTTGGTGGATTCAGTGCAGGCCGTTCGCTCGCCACCCATAATGCCGGCCAAACTAATGGCACCGGCTTCGTCAGCGATAACGCCATAGCGTTTGTCCAGGGAGACTTCCGCACCACCCAGCAAAGTCAGCTTTTCCTGATCATTCGCCCAACGCTCAGTGAGCCCACCTTGTACAGCCCCCAGATCAAACACATGGTTCGGACGGTTCAGTTCCAACATCACGTAGTTGGAAATATCTACTAACGCACTAATTGAACGCAGACCGGAGCGTTCAAGGCTTTGCTTCATCCATGCCGGGGTTTGCACTTGGGCATTTACGCCCTTGATAACGCGACCGGTAAATCGACCACACAAATCCGCCGCATTAATAGCTACCGGTACCGGGCTCTGATGCGTTGCTTCAATTGCATTAACCGCAGGCACCCGTACTGGCGAACCTGTTAGCGCAGACACTTCGCGCGCGAGACCCAGTAGACCCAGACAATCCGGACGGTTTGGCGTTAGCTTCAGCTCCAGACAAATGTCATCCAGAGCCAGCAAGTCGCGTAGCGACGTACCCGGTTTGGTCGCTGCATCCAGAATCATCAGGCCTTCACTTTCCTTGGCCATGCCCAATTCAACCGCAGCACACAGCATACCGGCCGAGGGCACACCACGGACTTTAGCTTCTTTGATCTTGAAGTTACCCGGCAACACGGCACCCGGTAACGCACAGGGCACCTTAAGGCCGGCAGCCACATTAGTGGCACCACACACGATCTGACGCGGCGAGCCTTCACCCGCATCCACTTCACAGACGTTTAATCGATCAGCGTCTGGGTGTTTGGTTACGGAGAGCACATGTCCAACCACAACATTATTGAACGGTGGCGCTACAGGGCCACGTTCTTCAACTTCCAGACCAGCCATGGTCAGCAATTCAGCCAGCGCTTCGGAAGACAGATCCGGATTAACAAATTGACGCAGCCAGGATTCCGAGAATTTCATGCTTGAAGTCTTTCGCTAAAACTCGACGTTGAACGACGCGCCACTCAGGCTGCGAACTGATTCAGGAAACGAACATCGCCTTCGAAGAACAGGCGCAAATCATTAATGCCATAACGCAACATGGTCAAACGATCCGGGCCCATGCCGAAAGCGAAGCCAACGTAGCGTTCCGAATCGATCCCGGCTTCCGCCAACACATTCGGATGCACCATGCCGCAGCCGGCTACTTCCAACCAACGTCCCTTGAGCGGACCTTCACCGAAGGCCACATCAATTTCTGCCGAGGGTTCGGTAAACGGGAAGAATGATGGCCGGAAACGCACTTCCAGGGCATCCGTTTCAAAGAACTGATGGAGAAAATCGATCATCACACCCTTTAGGCCCGAGAACGTAACGTGCTCACCCACCCAAAGGCCTTCTACCTGGTGGAACATCGGCGAGTGTGTCGCATCAGAGTCCACGCGGTAAACACGGCCCGGCGCAATGATGCGAATCTCGGGCATGCCTTCTTTACCGCCGTAGGCTTTGACATGGTTCTGCATGTAACGTGCCTGAATCGGGCTGGTATGCGTGCGCAGCAGTACATCTTGCTGCACATTGCCCTGCGAGTCCTTCAGGTAGAAGGTGTCATGCATCGAACGCGCCGGGTGATCGTCCGGAGTATTCAGTGCTGTAAAGTTGAAGTAATCCGTTTCAATTTCCGGACCCTCTGCCACCGAGAAGCCCATCGAGGCAAACAAACCTTCAATACGTTGCAGGCTGCGTGTGACCGGATGCAAACCACCACGATCCATGCCACGACCCGGTAGTGTCACATCCAAGGCTTCTTCGGCAAGACGTGCTACCAGCTGTTCTTCTTTGAGTGCCTCGCGTCGCGAATTAATCGCCGCTTCTACCTGCACCTTAATCTTATTGATACGGCCACCGGCCTCTTTACGTTCTTCAACCGGCAGGCTCACTAAACCCTTCAGGGCTTCCGTAACGACACCCGTTTTGCCCAGGTAACGAGCCTTGGTAACTTCCAGGGCGTCGCCATCCTTAACGGCGGCCAGCGCTTCCGATAACTCGGACAGAAGGGCTTCAGAATTCAGCGACGACATAAACACCTCTGATAAATCGGTCAGAACATCAGTAAAAGCCAGCAGGTTTTCTAAAGCAGACTTTTACTGATGATCCGAAAAAAAAGGAGGCGCAACGCCTCCTTTTTCGGATCGCTTAGCGATTACAGGCCGAGGCTTGCCTTGGCTTGGTTTGCAAGCTGGGCAAATGCCGGCTTATCAAACACGGCCAGATCAGCCAGAACCTTGCGATCGACTTCGATCGAAGCCTTCTTCAGACCGTTCATGAAACGGCTGTAGGTCAGACCCAGTTCGCGCGAAGCAGCGTTGATACGTGCAATCCACAGCGTACGGAACTGACGCTTACGCTGACGACGGTCACGGTACTGGTACTGACCGGCCTTCATCACCGCTTGCTTGGCAATACGGTATACGTTCTTACGACGGCCACGGTAACCCTTGGCCAGCTTCAAAACTTTCTGGTGGCGAGCGCGCGCCGTTACACCACGTTTAACGCGAGGCATAGTTTATTCTCCTTAAGCGTAGGGCATCATGGCTCGGATCGATGCTACATCCGAGGCATTAACGGTTTCCGGACCACGCAACTGACGCTTGGACTTGGTCGTCTTCTTGGTCAGGATGTGGCGCTTGAATGCGTGGCCGCGCTTGATGCTGCCGCTGCCACGAACGCGGAA
>JBPCSW010000181.1:0-2853 GCA_051006675.1 Fluviibacter sp. | reverse complement strand
GCTGTACTCACGAACACAGCCATCCAGCTTAATCGTCTCAACCAGGCCTTCTTCAAGCAGCTGTGTTAACGCCTTGGTTGTGCGGGAAGAGTTGCTGGCGATCCCCTTGGCGATCTCCGCTGCCGTAGCGAAGCATTGATGATCGCGCAGGAAGCCCAGGACACGCTCACGCATCGAGCCGGTGGTATAAGCGATGTCCGGCGTGCCTTCATCAAATTTGATGACACGACCCTGTGGGTGAGAGATGGTCGGCTTAAAGATCAGGGTGGAGAGCAAACTGGGTGAAGACATGTCAACGATGAGTAGATATACGGAAAGATATCTTTATATTCTATGAAGCTGACACCCCGTTGAGTACCCTATATTTATAGGGTGCTAGTCGAAATCAACCCGTAATGTGCCACCAATGGTCCTAGGCATCCCCGCTGCGCTCACGTAGGGATTGTTGGTGTTCATAATCGTCTGCTGATAAGTCATCAGCCAGTAGCGCGTGTCTGTGGCGTTCTTGGCCCATACAGAAATATCCCAGCGTTTTTTACCGCCCGGTGTGCGGAGCCCCAGGGTGAGATCCAGCAATCCATAAGAGGGAATCACGGAATACTGCGAATTGCTCACATCGCCATAAGTCCATGAGCGCCAGGCATAGTTTGCAGCAACATACTGCTCTAATCGTTCCAGAACCGGCCACTTATACTCGCCGCCAGTGTTGGCAATCCAGCGCGGTGCCCCGTTTAGCGGTTGACCGGTCAGGTCGCAGGTGCCCGATGCGCTCGGCGTCATTTCGGCACCACAGATACCATTCTGAAATGACGTGTAATACGCATCGTTATACGAACCGTTAAAGCGCAGGTTCAGGCGGTTCGCCGGGCGCGCTTGCAGATCAAGTTCGACGCCCTGGCTGCGCACGCCACCCGCGTTGACTACCACCCAGGTCGGCGAATTTGTGCCGGGCGGCACTGTTGCAGATGCAGACTGGTAACCGGTGACCTGGGTCAGAAAAAGGTTTGCGTTGGCGATCAGGCGGTTGTCGAGCCAGGCGGTTTTTACACCCAGCTCGAAATCGTTGGCACGTTCCGGATTTACAGACAGAGAGCTGGTGCCCAGTGTCGGCCCTGATGCCACACCATTCAGATTGTATCCACCTGATTTTTCACCGTACGAGTAGGATAGGTAGCTCATGGCACGCGGTGTCAGTTGGTACGCCGCACTCAATAAGGTCGTCGGCGCGATATCGTTGACGGTCATGACCCCGGAGTTCCAGGCGCCGGCAATAGCAGGCAATGCCGTAACCGCGGTACCCCCGACGGGCGCCGTGCGATAGGTTTGTGCCCACCGCTGTTCAAAGGTGCCACGCAAACCCGCTGTCAGGTCGAATGCGGGGGTGACATGCCATACACTCTGGCCAAATAGGGCGTAACTGTTGGTGGTGCCGGATCCGTACGATTGCGAATTAACATTGCTGAACGAATTTGTATACGGTCGTGTGTTGGTCCCGAGATAAAATTGCGTGTAATTGGGGCCGGTATTAATGAACAGATTGTTGTTGATTGTCTGGGTAAAGAAAAACAGTCCACCGACATAATCTAGATTGCCTCCCTTGGGGGACGCGACCCGCAGTTCCTGCGAAATTTGGCGGTTATCGACGTTGTAGCCCTGGTCGTAGATCAGCGAGACATTACTCAGGTCCGGGTCTGTTTTCGGGTGTGAGCTCCAGCTACGTCCCGCCGTAATCGATGTAATCGTATGGCCGCCGTCCAGCAACCAGTGGGCTTCGGCTGAAATACCGCCCTGGCGGATTTTCATCTGTTGCTGACTGTTCACATTCACCTGATAATTGGCAGGGTTTGCAATCAGATTTGTCGCACCGGCAGCCGTTGCCCGAGAGTAGTACTGAGAGCCCGGGCCGGCATTACCGTAAGGTACGGGCGTGCCATAGGTTGAATCCTGCTGGTTGTAATCGGCGATGATACGTAGGCTGAATGCGGCCGATGGTGCAATCATCAATTGACCGCGAAACCCCTGGTTGTTATTGCCGTCCAGCGAGCGCCCACCATTAAGATTCTGCAGCCAGCCATTGTCGCCTGTGCCGTACGCGGTCAGACGCATGGCGGTTGATTCGTTCAGTACCTTGTTGGCAACGCCTTGCGCCACCATGTAGTTACGACTGCCGCCACTGTATGACAAAGTCGTAAAATCACTGAATACCGGTTTACGTGTCGCAAAACTGATCAGGCCCGCCGTTGAGTTTTTGCCGAATAGGGTGCCTTGGGGGCCCCGCAGCTCTTCCACCTGTTCGAGATCAATCATCGGAAACACCGCCATCCCCGGGCGACCCAGATACACATTATCCAGATACAACGCAACGCTCGTTTCCAGCCCTTCGTTGACCGCGTTGTTGCCGATACCGCGAATCGAAAAACTGGTTGAACGGTTGGCGATCTGCTGAATCGTCGTGCTCGGCAAAAGCTGCTGCAGATCTGTGACGTCATACAGATTGAACTTGTCGAGGGTTGTGCCACTCACCGTCGAAACCGGAATCGGCACCTCCTGCAGATCCTCTTCGCGGCGGCGGGCTGACACCACAATCGTCTCTAAAGGATCAACCACAACCTCGTCGTCAGCCGCGTGCAATTCTGCCGGTGCGGCAGATGCAATCATCAGGCTTAGCAGCCTTTGCGATAAGGATAGGGGTACGCGAAATTGCATAACCCAATATTTTAATCGATGATTTCTATGGGTTATACCGGCGCTCGCTAAATGCTTTGCGGTAAGATTAACATCACATGAGCATTTCAATCTTCGCGTTCATCAGCCAATACCGGGTGCTTCACCTGATTCGAGCTGCCTTCCTGG
>JBPCSW010000180.1:0-5621 GCA_051006675.1 Fluviibacter sp. | reverse complement strand
GTAGTGGCTCCCGCCTTCTTGACGGCTTAACGGGTTCTCAATACTCATAACCCACCTCAACTCGCTTGTCGAGCCTCAGAGCCGCGTGAGCGTCAGAATAGCCTTCCGGGTATCGTCGCATCAGTTTCCTGACGTTCGCGTCCGCTGCGTGATCCAGCGTGCTGTCGATGGCATCCATCAACATGGCCAGGTAGTACATTACATCGCCCGCCTCTTCTTGCAGATTGGTCTGATCCAATACCTGGCCATAGCGCTTGTACTTTTTGATCGTGTCGGCAATTTCGCCGATTTCCGACATCAACCCTTCAAGCGCATGGCTCAATAGCTCCGGTTTTTTTTCGGGTTTCATTGTGCGGCGACATGCCGCTTGGAATTCTGCGAATTGCATAAAGTCTCCTATGCGTTAGTGCATTGTTTAGCACAGTAAAATCACCTCCCAGCACAGAAAAACGCTTCAGCACACTTCTTTTTAGGAAGTGTGCTGGCTGAAAGCCGCGCCAGCCGTGGCTTGTAGCGATTTCAGCACACAAAGCACACAGCACACTTGTTTTCCTATACTTATACGGGAATTTTTTTTTCATCACTTTATATATTTTTTTTTTCTGATAACTCCATTATAAAAAAAGTGTGCTTTGTGTGCTTTGTGTGCTGAACCCAGCAACCACGCGGCCTACAGCCAGCACACTTTTTTCTGAAAAATAGATTTTGTGTGCTTTGTGTGCTGGAAAGTCAGTCAAAACCCACTTGCACTCCCAGGCGGTAGGGCGCCAGATGTCGTCGGTCACCGTTCGCCGCAGTCGATTTCTGCCCACTCTTCTTCGTCAGAAAGCGACCGCATCGAGATAATTGCCCATTACTTGGAGACTGAAGGCCGAGTTCCTTGAGCAATTCGGTGGCGCTTATTTGCCGCCAATGGACTTTTGGCATGGACCAATCCAGACCGTATTCAAGCAATTCCTGCACCTGATCGGGCGCCTGAAACTGCTCATTGCTCCGGTTGAGCAGCGCCTCCTCTTCGCGACTCAGCCAGGAGCGCTCCCCTGCCTGCCACAACCCCAGCACCTCCGCCCAGACTTGCTGCATGTCGATGCCGTGTTCGTAGTCCACTGCAAGACAAGGCACCGCCCAAAACCGCCGGTTGCCCGTCTCGTCGTACAGAAAACCTTCAGGATTGACCGAGGCAAAGAAGGCCGTCCGTCGATCAAAGGACGAGTTCTTACGGGCAAACGGCACGCGCAGCACATCGGCCTGGTTAGTCACAAAGCTCTTCAGCGCAGCGATATCCGACTTCCTGAACGTCGCGTCCAACTCGCCCAGTTCCGTCAGCCAGTACCGACAGCACGCCGTCACGGAGTCCTTGTTACTCGGCTGCAAGATCATGCCGGCTTTGGCCAGGCCAGAGTCCTCCGGCACCAGATTGAGGAACCATCTCGTTTTGCCCAGCGATTGGCCACCCTGTAGCACCAGCATCCCGTGGAATTGGTGCCCACTGGGTGAGAATGCCCCGGCAATCGCCGAGATCATCCAACGGCGCACCAGGATCTCCTTCAGCACCCGATGCTCCGGCCCGGTCACCAGCGTGTCGTACAGCGCCTGAAGCCGTGAGACACCGTCCCACGACTTCGACGCCACCCAGGTCACCGCTGGGTTATAGACATTTCGGTCACAGATATTGGTCAGGAAGCTTTGCAGCTTTGAGGTGGGGAAGTTATACAGAGAGCATTCCGACTCCAACCAGGCAAACGACGCGTTCGCCATGTTGTCGTTGGTGTACGCCTCACCCGGTATGAGGATCTCCTCCTCATGGGAAATGACGTTATAGCGGCAGTTGATCTCCAACCGCCGAATAATCTCCCGCAAATTATCAATGTGATTTCGCGGAAACCCTTCGTCGTCCAACAACGGCAAAGGGGTCGAGTAATCCACGCCGCCCTGCATCTGCTTTTTATTCAGACGGCGCTTGCGCTCCCGCTCCACCGCTTTCCTGAGCGCCACGACACCGACACCCAGCGCCTTGGCTTCGCCCTTGGCCAGACCGCTGAAGACCAGCGGGTCCATCGAGGCCAGTCGCCGGACTTCCGCGTCCAGCCGGTCCTTGACCTCATCCCTGATCACATCCTCGGCAAAATCGGCCAAGGTCGCCACGGGCTTCGCCGTCTGCGAGTGTGGACAGACATGATGCTTCCACAGATAGAGCAACGCCCGGTCCTCATCCTGGCGACGATGATCCAGCGCCACCTCCATCGCCCATTCGTTATCGGCCAGCACCGACAGCACCGCCGCCGCCGACAAACCCACTTCAAACAGGCAACGGGCGGTCCAGTTCAGCGTCGCACTCCGGTCCTCCCCAAACCGACCACTCTCAAGAAAGGCCGCTGCTTCGTCATTCAGCCCAGCGGGGACTTCAACTGCCTCAAGCAACTCGGGCATGTCTGCTATAATAGAGGCGCTTTTATTGGATGATGTCTTATACTTTTGCGCGATCTCGTCCAACACCCTCTGCTCGACTTCGCGCATTTCTTCTCTTCCCGGCCACCCGTCGCCGGACACCGTCATGAACCGTCCGCCGTGTCCTGAGTAAACCTCCAGCGAGACCGTGTCCTTGTTGATCCAGTCCTGCTCGTAGTGACCGAAGACAAAGACCCGAAGCCCGTCTCCGCTCACCGTCACCTCCGTGTACGAGTCCAGCCGCTCGATCAGGTCTGCGGCCCACGGCTCAGGCAAGCCCTTCTCATTCAGGCAATGATCCAGGTCAAAAGCGATCAGCGTTTTGCTGCCCGTCACGCAGAACCCAAGGCCGACTCCTTTCTGCTCCCCGCGCTGGGCGACCGCCGCCTCAAACGACAACCAATCGTCGGGCTTGTTGGTTGATAGCACCGGGACTTTCTCCCATTTGCCCTTGCCCGCTTTGTTGACCCGCCAGACGGCCCGCCATATTCCCCACCGCTTCTGCGCCTTGAGGTATGCCGGGATAGCGTCAAGATCAACGGAGGTGTTGATCGGCCTCATTCGACCTCCTCAAAATCACTGCTCAGGGTCTCATGGGCATCACCCAGGCATCTGAGCTTATCGACCAGATCATAGTGGTGAATCATCGGCGTATCCCGATCATCGACCTTGCGCCCGCCCCACTCCACTCGGCAGATCGTCGTCTGCGACACGCCGACCGCATCGGCAATCTCCTGCTGCGACCAGCCCGCGTCCCGCAGCCGCTTCACAATGTCTTGAGGTGTTTCCATCGTTTCGTTCTCCAGTTGATACAAGGCCACGGAGAATACGCATAGTCTCATCATGCGTCAACGCATAGGTAGTTATACGTATAGGCATAAAATTTTAATGCGTTACACTTGACTTCCGTTATGCACGGGCGCATAACAGGCACACTGGGCAACCCGCCCCTATAGAGAGAAAAGACATGTCCATATTGAGAAAGAACGTCGAATTCCTGATGGCCAAACATCAGACTAACGACACCCAGGTCGCCCAGCGTCTCGATGTGCCGCAGACCACCATCTACCGTATTCGCACGGGCGACACGAAGAATCCGCGCATCGAGACGCTGGCCAAGATCGCGGATCACTTCCGCGTGTCCGTCGAGGCATTGACCAAGACCGACCTTCGCTCGGCAGAACTCAGCACCACCCGCGTGCCGATCACAACCCCCTTCCAGCAAGTGCCGGTCGTCGGCCATGTCAAGGGCGGGGCGGATGGCTTTTTGGAAGAACTCGGCTACCCAGTCGGCGAAGGCGATGGGCATGTCGAGTACCCGGCACGGGACAAGAATGCGTACGCACTTCGAGTCCGAGGCGACAGCATGAGACCGCGCATCCGCCCCGGCGAGTTCGTGATTATCGAACCCAACCACCAGGCGCACCCTGGCGATGACGTGGTGGTCAGCACCCGAGACGGACGCAAATTGCTCAAGGAGTTCCTCTATGAGCGCAACGGCGACATCACCCTGGGCAGTATCAACCTTGAAAACGGGCCACTCACCTTGTCAAGAGCAGAGATCTCGGCCATCCACTACGTCGCCGCCATCGTCCCGGCAGGCGCCTTCTACAAACCCTTTTAAATCTTTTATGCGTTCTCGCATTGCTTTTCTTAAAATGCCTGTCATAATGCGTTCCCGCATCATCAACAAAAGCGAGAACGCAAATGTCACTCGAACAGAAACTGAAGGACAACACCGCCGCTCTTGAGCGGCTTACCAACCTCCTGACTGACCTCAATCTGTCGGTCATCCAGATTCCTACCGTCCCTACCGTCCCTACCGTCCCTGCCCCCATTGAGGAGCCTGTGACCTATGCCGAGGTCACCAGGGCTGTAACGCAGGCGGCGGGCTTCGCCGGTCGCGAAGCGGTCATCCAAATGTTGCAAGAGCAGTTTGGCCTTGCCTCGGCCAAGACGGCCAAGGCAGATCAATACGGCGACATCATCGCCGCTTGCGAGGCACTCAAGCCCGAGGTGGCGTGATGGACTTGCGGATCTTGTCGCTGGGCGCAGGAGTGCAATCGTCGACGCTGGCGTTAATGGCTGCGAGGGGAGAGATTGACCCAATTGACGCGGCTATTTTTGCCGATACCCAGGCCGAACCAGAACACGTTTATCGTTGGCTTGACCAACTTGAGGTTTGCGTAAATGAATGCGAATTTGCATACCCTATTTTCAGAGTGACTACGGGAAATCTTTCCGAAGACTCCCTAAAACTGAAGAAGTCCTCACGTAGCGGTAACACATACCTGAGCGCAGCGATTCCGGCTTTCCTGCTTGCACCAGAAGGCACCAAGAGCCTTTTAGGTCGTAAATGCA
The DNA here is from genome assembly GCA_051006675.1 of Fluviibacter sp. GTDB lineage: Bacteria > Pseudomonadota > Gammaproteobacteria > Burkholderiales > Rhodocyclaceae > Fluviibacter. Next base: position 812 of record JBPCSW010000180.1, on the reverse strand, counting down.
CGGCAGATTACAAAGTGAAGGCCCTACAGAGAAAGACTAAGGAGTTACTTGGAATCGATCGATTCAAAGCAGCGGATGGGGTTCTGTGCGAACAGTTGATTGGCATCAGCACTGATGAAGCGATTCGAGAGCGGAAAAGCCGCGTCCCTAATATCGTTTTGAGCTACCCACTGCTTGAGCTTGGTATGTCTCGTCAGGATTGTTTGAACTGGATGGAGGAGCGCGGGTATTCAGAGCCGCCAAAATCCGCCTGCCTTTTCTGCCCCTTTCACAGCGACGAGATGTGGCTGGATATAAAGCAGAACGACGTGGAGTGGCAGAAGATTGTTCAGTTTGAACGCGATCTGCAATCCGTAGCAGATAAGGCAACGGCCCTGCGTGGCAAACCTTTTCTCCACAAGACCTGCGTACCCATCAATCAAGTTGAATTCAAACCAAAACTTAACAAGGAGAAACCTCAAGTGGACATGTTTGGAAATGAATGCGAAGGACTTTGTGGAGTATAAAAATGGCACACGGAGAACTCTCCCCTTCCGCCGCCAGCCGCTGGCTTCGCTGCCAAGGCAGCGTAGTGCTATCGGCGGATAAACCCAACCCCGCTACCGAGTTCGCTGCCGAGGGCAGTGTCGCCCATGAGATCGGCTATCAATGTTTGCGCGATGGCCTCCCGGCCAGTGACTTCATCGGCAAGACCATGAGCCATGAGGGCTACAGCTTCACCGTCTCACCAGAGATGGCCGAGCATGTGCAGACCTATGTGGACTACATCAACCGGCTTCAAGGATCAGCGCTGTACGAGCAGCGGATGCCGA
>JBPCSW010000179.1:0-10029 GCA_051006675.1 Fluviibacter sp. | reverse complement strand
GTAAAGGAAGGCCTCATTGCTGGCATGCATGCTGCAGCGGCACGTAGCCGTGAACTCGGGATCGAGCTGGGCAAGAGCTAACGTGAATTCAAAGACGTTCAAAAACAAACTTGCGGTCGCATTACTGCTTGCGGCATTCCCTGCCATTGCCCTAGCTGAAGAAAACACTGCGCTACCAGAAGTGTCAGAGGGGTTCCGATTCTCCGTGACGCCGTACCTGTGGATGCCAGGCATTAGTGGCAACATTGATTACAACAACGTCCAAAGAGTGCAAACCGGCTTAAACGCCAACAAAATTCTTAGCAACCTCTCTATTGGCGCCATGGGCGATGCCGAAGTTCATTACGGTCGATGGGGCTTGATGGGCAATGCTATGTACTCAAAGCTCAGCAATGCGAGCTCGAGGTCGTCTCTTAAAGAGCAGGCATTAACCGAGGAGTCCACCACAGATGCCTGGATGGGGATTTATACCATCGCAGGCACTTACACAGCCTATTCGGATTCGACGTTTTATCTAGATGCTCTAGCTGGTGCACGCTTTCTGAATTCAAATTCCAAAGTACAACTCGCTGCATCGGTGGCCAATACGCCCTATGTCGGCGCGAAAACTTTGTACTCTTCAGTAAGCGCCACCGACGCGATCGGCGGCATTAAAGGGCGCGTGCGTCTCGGTGAATCGCGGTTTTATGTCCCTTTCTATGTAGATGCAGGCGGCGGCAGCTCAGTGGCGAAATTTACGTCACAGCAAGTTCTGGGCGTTGGCTACGCCTTCAGTATGGTCGACATCTCGTTGGTCTATGCCAACTTGTACTACAGCATGAGCAACGACAAGATCTCATCGTACTTCAGCATGAGCGGGCCGGCTTTGGCGGCTACATTCAGGTTCTAACGTTTTATTTGCCCAGAGGGTATCTGTAATGAAAACCTCATTCAGACTATTGATAGCGAGCTTGGCGTACACGCTCGCCCTAAACGCGACTGCCGATGTGTACAGTGAAGGGCGCCCAATCATCGAGCTCAAGAACGGAAAACTCCAGGGCATTTCCACAAATGGCATGCTGTCGTTTAAAAACATTCCCTATGCCGCAGCGCCTCTCGGAGAGTTGCGTTGGCGCCCACCTCAGCCAGCCAAAGATTGGGAAGGTGTCCGCGATGCCAGCCGATTTGGCCAGGCCTGTCCACAGACCATGGTTAAAGGACTTAATAGCGAATTGGTGCCGGGCCATGAAGATTGCTTAAAGCTTAATGTCTACGCACCGACCGAGGCAAAAAAACTGCCAGTTATGGTCTGGTTTCATGGGGGAGGCCTCGTTGAAGGCTCAGCTTCCGAGCCATACTACCAGCCGGTGGGTTTAATTAAAGAAGGCGTTATCGTAGTTACCGTAGATTACCGTATCGGCAAACTTGGGTTCTTTGCGCCGAAAGAATTGTCGGAAGAAGCTAAACGCAACGGGGAACCCCTTGGCAACTACGGCACCATGGATCAGATTCATTCACTAAAGTGGGTGCGTGACAACATTGCCGCGTTTGGCGGCGACCCCGACAACGTCACGATTTTCGGGCAATCAGCTGGCGGCCGCAGCGTAACCTGGCTTATGACATCACCGGCGTCAAAGGGATTGTTCCACAAGGCAATTGCGCAGAGCGCGCAACAATTGCCTATGAGAGATCAAACTCGAGAGACCTTCGGTATGATGTCAGAGGAGGCGCTAGACGCTAAATTCATGCAGAGCCTGGGCGTCACTACATTAAAGGCATTGCGCGAACTTCCTGCAGACCAACTGTTGATTACAGCCACCGAATTCAATGAAGGTGAGTTTGGTGGCTCATTCGTCGATGGACAGATTATTGTCGGCAACTCGGTGCCCTTGTTTGCCGCAGGCAAACAACACCAAGTCCCATTCATGATTGGAACCAACTCCTGGGATGCAAGCTACTTTATGTTGGGGGCACCGCCGCTCGCGGCATATTTGAAGAAAATGGGCGAAGACCCGAAAGAAATCGATAAGCTCTACGCTTCATTTAAGGATAAGTGCGCTTTGTCTGCTCAGGTGATGGCTGATGGCTGGTACAAGGGCACCGTGAAACTGCTGGCTGATAGCGCCAATAAGTACGCGCCAAGCTATGCTTACTACTATAACTACCTGACGCCAACGATTCGGCCTGCAATGATTGGCTTGGCACATACCTTTGAGCTACCTTATGTGTTTGGCGCCTTAAACACAGTCTTTCCAGCGCCAGCAAAGGTTCAATCCGGTGCCAATCAATGCGTGCATATCAACCAAGCCTTGGCAGATATACACAAAAAGGCCACCTGGTCAGCTTACTGGTTCCCCATGACGAATCCAGAAGGAAAGGAAGATCAATCGATTTCGGTACAGCTGGCCAAATCTTGGGCATCGTTTGCCAAGACAGGCAACCCAAACTACGCCGGTGGGCCGGAGTGGCCTCGTTATGACATCAAGAATGATGTCATGAGGGAATTTACCCATGGCAACAGGAAATTCGTGAAAAACCTGGAAAAAGCACGGGTGGACTATCAAATTCCTAGAGTCCTGCAAACCTATGGCATACCAGCAAACGCTAAATGACGTTTCTCAATCTATCCGCTCAAAAGCCAGCGTTATTGCAAATTACAGTTCATGTGCAACCCGGCGCCAAGACCACCTCTTGCGCCGGCATTCATGGTGATGCGTTAAAGATTCGCCTAGCCGCACCACCCGTAGACGGCAAAGCGAATCAGGCGCTGATCGCATGGCTGGCTAAAACCCTGGGCTGCCCGCAAAGTGCCATTGAACTGATCCGCGGGCAGACCAGCCGACGCAAGACCCTATTGATCAGCACCGACAATGCTGAATCAATCACCCGCCAACTACGTGCGTTAGCGGCTGTTTGATTAACTGCGCCGATAAACCGGCTGGCCGCCAGCCAATGTGGTGACCACTCGACCCTGCAAGGTGCGCCCGAGGAACGGTGTGAGTTTGCCGGCACTGCGTAGATCTTCCTCGCGCACCGTCCAGCTAGCTTCCGGATCAAAGATGCACAGATCAGCACGCTGCCCAACAGCAACCTGACCGGCTTCGATGCCAAGGATGGCGGCAGCCTGGGAAGTCACCGGCAGCAATGAACGGCGTAGCGGCAAGCTCAACGCCTCACCCCATGCCAACGTTAGTGGTAAGAGCAGTTCGATGCCCGTTGCACCAGGCGCAGCTTCGGCAAAGGGTACGCGTTTAACATCCAGACCCAGCGGCGTATGTGCGGATACCGCCGCACCAATGGTGCCTTCGGCCAAACCTAAACGCAGGGCTTCGCGATCACCATAACCACGGAGCGGCGGATCAAATCGGGTGAGCGGATCAAAGTAGCCAATATCCTGTTCGTACAGGTGGAGCGCATGGACAGCCACATCACCGGTCACGGGTAAACCGGCATCACGCGCTTCGCGCAGTAATGCCACGCCTTCTGCCGAACTGATCTGAGTGAAGTGCACACGCGCACCGGTTGCTTTAGCGAGTGCCAGAACGGTTTGCATGGCAAGTGTTTCAGCCGCTACCGGAATAGCCGACAAGCCGAGACGAGAAGCCAGCGCGCTGTCGTGCGCGATGCCCTCTTTACTTAGATGGAACTCAGCAGGCTGCAACCACACCGGCACATCACACGAAGCGGCGTACTGTAGCGCGCGCCAGAGCACACGGGTATCTGAGGGCAACCCCTGACCTTGCGATACAGCAATACAGCCTGCATCACGTAACAGGCTCATTTCGGCGAGCATGTGGCCAGCCAGGCCTTGAGTCATGGCACCTACGGGCAGCACGCGCACTTGCGACACATCTTCCGCGTGGCGCACGAGTCGCTCAGCCAGCTCGGGTTCATCCAGAATCGGATCGACATCCGGTGGGCACGCCAGCGTGGTTACGCCACCGGCTACTGCAGCCGCCAGCTCTGCATCAATGTTGCCGGCAATGCGTGCCGACAAATCGACCAGACCCGGGGCCACGACCAGACCCTGAGCATCAATCACCTGATCGGCTTTAAAGCCTGCCGGTGTTTGCCCAATGCCGGCAATCTTGCCGTCCGCGATAAAGACTGAAGCCGATTCATCAAACTGGGAGGCCGGGTCGATAACGCGCCCGCCGCGAATTTCGATGGTTTGCCCATTCGCTAACTTAGTCATCTCAACCTCCCGCCAATACGCTCATCACCGCCATGCGCATGGCGATACCAAAAGTGACCTGCGGCAGAATCACAGCGCGCGGGCTATCGGCTACGGCCGAGTCGATCTCTACGCCCCGATTCATCGGCCCCGGATGCATCACAATCGCATCTGGCTTCGCCGCTTTCAAACGTTCGTGTGTCAGCCCGTAACGATCATGGAACTCTGTGGCTGACGGTAGCAATGCACCGCTCATACGCTCACGCTGCAGGCGCAGCGCAATTACCACGTCACAATCTTTCAGCCCGCTATCCAGGTCGCGATGCACTTCCACACCCAGTGATTCGATGTCGGTAGGAATTAAGGTCTGCGGGCCCACCACGCGGATGGATTCTGCACCCAACGTCTTGAGCGCATGGATATCGGAGCGCGCCACGCGTGAGTGCAGGATGTCGCCAATCAACGCGACCTTCAGGCCTTCAAAGCTGCCCTTGTAGTGGCGGATGGTATACATGTCGAGCAAGCCCTGGGTCGGGTGGCCATGACGCCCATCACCCGCGTTAATGACATGAATGTCACTACGACCTGTGCGGCGCAAATGATCTACGATGAGATGTGGCGCGCCGCTCGATTCGTGACGCACGACAAACATATCGGCATGCATGGCGCAGAGGTTGTCGACGGTGTCGAGCAAGGTCTCACCTTTAGCGGTAGACGATGTCGACATGTTGAGGTTGATGACGTCGGCCGATAAGCGTTTGGCGGCAATCTCGAAGGTGGTACGCGTCCGTGTCGAGTTCTCGAAAAAGAGATTAAACACACTCTTGCCGCGCAACAACGGCACCTTCTTTACCTCACGATCTGACACACCTAGAAAGCTCGCACCGGTATCCAGCAATCGCGTCAGTTGTTCACGCGACAGCCCTTCAGTGGAAAGCAGGTGAATCAGATTGCCATTCGCATCGAGTTGCGGATCAAGCATCATCAAGGCTCCAGGTCAGTTTGCCATTGGCATCATCAACAGGGGTACGCACCAGCACCAGGCTGGCTTCTGGCGGCAGGTTTACCGGCCAGACACAGAAATCGGCTGCGATGGGTAGCTGTCGATCGCCACGATCGGCCAGCACGGCCAGCTTAACGCTACCGGGACGCCCGTAGTCGAACAGCTCGTTTAGGGCCGCGCGCGTGGTGCGCCCTGTGTAAAGAACGTCGTCGACCAGAATGACTGGCTTGCCAACGATATCAACCGGCACCGTGGTCGGCTGGACGTTAGGACGCAATCCGCGCTCACTGTTATCATCGCGGTAGAAAGAGATATCCACGCTGCCCACCGGCGGATGGCTAGGCAACAGTTGAGACAGCCGTTCGGCGATCCAGACGCCACCGGTAAACACGCCAATTAGCACGGTATCCGGCGCCCGGTCGAAGATGGGTTTCAACTGTTCAGCCAACGCAGCGATCTGCTGCTCGGCATCGGGTAGGTTTTTTAAATCAGGCATGCGTGCCTCCGGCTTGACGTTCTGGGTGTGCAGCCTGCTGATCCAGCCACTGCTGTAAAAGAATCTGTGCGGCCACCGCATCGACATTGGCTTTAGTGCCGCGTGCCGATTGCCCTGCCTGCTTGAGGCGCTGCTCGGCCTCAGCGGAACTCAGGCGTTCATCAACCCAGACTACCGGCAGATTAAAGCGGCCATGTAGCTGGTTGCCGAATCGGCGGCAACGCTGCGTCATTTCATGTTCGGTGCCGTCCAGATGAGTCGGTAGCCCGACAACGATCTGGTGCGGTTGCCACTCGGCAAGCAATGCACCAATCTGTTCAAAGCGCTGTGCCAAAGGTTCGCTGGCAATCAGAGTCAGCGGATGCGCAAGGCCTGTGATGGTTTCGCCCACGGCAACACCAATGCGAACCGTGCCGAAATCGAAGCCCATGACCGTGCCCTCAGGCATGGCCTGCCACGTCCGACAGACGATCAAAGCCAATGCCTAGTTTGGCAAGAGCTGCGGGCAATCGTTCTTCATAAGGAAGCTCAAAAAGAATCTCGTCGTCAGCGGGTACGCTGAGCCAGGCATTCTGCAGAATTTCGCTGTCGAGCTGGCCAGGCACCCACCCGGCGTAACCCAGAGCAACCAGCATCGATTTGGGCGCAGTGTCACTGCCAATGGATTCGAGAATATCTTTGGAACTGGTCAGCGCAATCTCATTCGAGATTTTCATCGTGGCCTGCCAGGGCTTGGCGGGCTTATGTAAGACGAAGGCGCGATCCAGTTGCACAGGGCCGCCAAACAAAACGGGCTGGCCCGCCAGCTCGGCATCCGGATTTGCCAATTCCACACGTTCGAAAAGCGAGGCCAGGCTCATGTCGGTCGGTTTATTCACGACAATACCCATGGCACCTTGATCTGAATGTTCGCAAAGATAAATCAGGCTGCGGGCGAAACGTGGATCTGACATGCCCGGCATGGCCACTAAAAAATGTCCGCGCAGCCAGGTGGCAGTTTCTGCCAACCCCGACGTTTTTGGTACTTCAGATTCGTCTGAGGGTACGCGGGAAGCGGTCATATGTCGTATTCTACCGCAAATGCAGACTCAACACCCCGAAAAACCAGCCCTCGTCTGGTTACGACGCGACCTACGGCTTGACGATCATGCCGCGATTTACCACGCCCTCAAGCAGCACACCTGTGTATATATTGCCTTTATCTTTGATCGCGATATTCTGGACAAACTGCCACGCCAGGATCGCCGGGTGCAGTTTATCCGTGAATCTCTGGTTGAACTCGACGACATCCTGCGTGAGCATGGCGGCGCTCTCATTGTGCGGCACGGCTCGCCACGGGAGACGATCCCTGCTCTGGCGCGCGAACTTGATGTCGGCGACGTTTACTGCAACCGGGACTACGAGCCCACAGCCGTCTTGCGAGACAAGGATGTTGCCCATACCTTGGCCACCGCACAGATCGGTTTCCACAGCTTTAAAGATCAGGTGATTTTCGAGCAGGATGAAGTGCTCACCCAGATTGGCAAGCCTTTCACGGTGTTTACCCCTTATAAAAATGCCTGGTACAAAAAAGCGGGGCTCGCCGAAACCGATTTCTTTGTGCGGCCCTACCCGGTGACCCGTTATTTAAAGCATCTGGCATCCACAGCGCTGGCCACCGGCATGCCCTCACTTGAAGAAATTGGCTTTGAACATACAGACCTTGCCAAGGTTGGCGTGGCACCAGGCGTTAGGGGCGCACGCGCCCGCATTGAAGATTTCTTTACCCGGATCGACAGTTATAAAGTAGCTCGCGACTTTCCGGCGATCAAAGGTGTGTCTTACCTGTCAGTCCATCTGCGCTTTGGCACACTCTCCATCCGGGAGCTCGCTGGACGCGCCTGGCGCGAAGGTGGAGAAGGCGCACTCGGCTGGTTGAACGAACTGATCTGGCGCGATTTCTATTTCGCTATCCTGCATCACTTCCCGCACGCCATCGGCCACGCTTTCAAACCCGCTTTTGATTCTGTGGCATGGGATAACAATCCGGCATGGCACGATGCCTGGTGCGCAGGCCAAACAGGCTATCCGCTGGTTGATGCCGCGCAACGCCAGTTGGCCAATACGGGCTGGATGCATAACCGCCTACGCATGGTGAGCGCCTCTTTCTATACCAAGGATCTGGGGCTGGATTGGCGGCAGGGTGAAGCCTGGTTCGCCAAGCTTCTACTCGATTTTGATCTTTCGGCCAATAACGGAGGCTGGCAATGGTCTGCCTCTACCGGTTGCGATGCCCAACCCTGGTTCCGTATCTTCAATCCGGTAACCCAATCAGAACGCTTTGATCCCAAGGGTAAATTTATCCGCCGTTACGTTCCCGAACTAGCCAACGTACCAGATAAATACATTCATGCACCCTGGACCATGCCCGCAGAAACCCAGGCCAACTGCGGCGTGTTAATTGGACAAGACTATCCTGAACCTATCGTTGATCATGCCGAGGCTCGGCAACGTACGCTGGAACGATTTAAACGTGCAACCAGCTAAAATGGCAAATTGACTGGCTATTACCTAGAATTTCCTAGAAAAGATAATGGAAGCTTTACTCTTATCGACTGGTGTTGTGGCGCTCGCTGAAATCGGTGACAAAACCCAACTCCTCGCCTTTCTGCTGGCTGCCCGCTTCAAGAAGCCAGTTCCGATTATTCTAGGCATCCTGGTTGCCACCATCCTGAATCACGGCCTGGCCGGTGCTATTGGCGCCTGGATTACCCATGCGGTGAGCCCTGAAATTCTGCGCTGGGTGCTAGGAGCTTCCTTTATCGGCATGGCCATATGGACCATGATTCCCGATGAAATCGAGGATGACGAAACGCAAGTCGCCAAACGCTTTGGTGTCTTTGGCGCAACGCTCATTACCTTTTTTCTGGCCGAGATGGGTGACAAGACCCAGATTGCTACGGTGGCGATGGCGGCGCATTACGCAGACCCGATGCTCGTTGTGGTGGGCACAACGCTGGGGATGCTTATCGCCGATGTGCCTGCCGTGTTTGTCGGCGACAAACTGGCAAATAAGATTCCTATGCGGCTGGTGCACAGCATTGCCGCTGCGGTCTTTGCTGCTTTGGGTATTGCGACGTTGCTGGGCGCCGGTGCAGGCTTCGGGCTTTAATCAGATATCCGCAATACGGGTGAGCAACTCGTGTTCGGTGACTGGTTTCACCAGATAATCGATCGCACCCTGTCGTAAACCCCAGACCTTGTCCGTATCCTGGCCTTTGGCCGAAACCAGTATCACCGGGATGCGTGCAAGACTCTCATCTTCACTACGCGTCAATGCGCGCGTAGCTTGGTAGCCATTCAGGCCCGGCATGACGACTTCCATCAGAATCAGGTCCGGCCGTTCGCGACGGGCAATATCAATACCTTCTTCGCCATCGCCGGCAACGGTAACTTTATAACCTGCTGCCGTAAGCATGCCACTCAGCTGCGCACGCTCCATAGGTGAGGGCTCCACCACCAGTATCGTTTGTATAGTCACCTGGAGGCTCCCTCGGGCTGCGATTAGAGTTCGATCATCTCGAAGTCCTCTTTACGCAGCGCGCATTCAGGACATACCCAATTCATGGGCACATCAGCCCACAGCGTACCCGGCGCAATACCATCTTCTGGCAGGCCGGCTTCTTCGTCGTAAATAAACCCACAGCCCAGACACATCCAGGACTTGAAAGACTGACCACTCATGGCAAAACCTTAAGCAAGAAGTAACTGTTTGGATTGATACAATGTAGCCATCCTAACCGAACGAATACCCTACTGTCATCACGTTGTCATGAATATAGACAACGCCTTTCACGATTTAAGCGATTGTCCTGAACACTGTGTTTGCTTTTCCCGACGCCCTTTACGCTATTACCCCGGACCAGGCTGACACCCAGCTGCTGATGGGACAGGTGCGCGCCGCGCTTGAATCAGGCGTTCGCCTCGTTCAATACCGGGATAAGATCAGTACGATGGCGGAAAAATTGGCACGCGGACGCACCCTCAACCGCTTGTGCCAAGATTTCAACGCCAACCTCATCATCAATGATGATGTCGTGCTCACTCTGGCGACCGGTGCTGCCGGAGTTCACCTGGGGGGCGAGGATGGCAGCATCCGCGATGCGCGACGCCTATTGCCCGACAACAGCATCATTGGTGCTTCTTGCTATAACGACTTGCAACTGGCGCAGAACGCCTTAAAAGAGGGCGCCAGCTATGTTGCCTTTGGCGCATGCTACGACTCACAGACCAAACCGGCCGCCCGACGTGTTAGCCTAAATCAGATACAGGCTTTCCGTGAATCCCTGGGGTCTCAGGTTGCTATTTGTGGCATTGGCGGCATCACCTGCGACAATA
>JBPCSW010000178.1:0-4301 GCA_051006675.1 Fluviibacter sp. | reverse complement strand
CGTCACCAGTGGACTGAAAGCTATTCCATGCCTTTCCCCAACCCAGCTGCTCCCAGAAGCATTGGATATATCTGGGATTATCGCCAGTGGTGATGCCCTGGTACGAGCGTGCAAATTGCTCTAGTAATGACAATTCAGACGCTTCACCGAGCACAATCCGCGCATCTGGATTCCCCAACTGCCACTTCTGGCTCAATGCCACCACCTCACCCTCACGCAACAGCGTCGCCTTTTCCTGCGCTGATTTAGGTGAGCTGGCATCCACGCCGCGTAGCTGAAAGCCCTCCGCCGCAGGAGCGTTGGTTTGAGTGAGCAGAACAGCCTGCACCACCTCGCCGCTGATGGTCTCGAAAGCCCCCGGTCCCAACCGCCCCAGCAGATTCCATTGAACGCGCTTCAACAACGACTCCCGCTGCTTTTTATAGCTGGTCAAAAACAGCCAGTTCTGTGGCATGACGATTTGCACCACACCGGTAACCAGGCCATCCTGGCCTGATTCTTTACAGGTAGTCAGGCCATCCTGGCCTGACTTTTCAGGGCTGGAAGCCCTGACTACGGCGTTCAGGCCATCTTGGTCTGCTTTCTCAGGGCTGGAAGCCCTGACTACGGATACGCATAACTCCAAACAACGTTCCAGAAAGACATTGGCCAGGTCGTTCTTGGCCTCGGGGTAATGGGTCTCGCAATATTCCTTCAACGCGTTGTTCTGCTTGCCGCGCGCCAGGTAAGGCACATTGGTCACCACCAGGTGGTAACGCCCATCCAGTAGCCGCGCCGCGTCGAGTAGGCCCAACGCGCTGAGTGCCGCATCCCAGCCTATGTCTCCATCATGGGTTTTGCCGTCCTCGCGCTTACCGGCACTCTCGCGTGCCAGTGCGGTACGCAGCAACTCGCCTAGTTCACGATAATCGGCACCGAACAAATCGCCTTTGGTTTTGCCTGGTGATAGCAGGCTACCGAGCAGTGGTGCCTGCACAAAAAGTTGGTGCAGCCGCGTCAGCCCTTCGCGCAGATGGGCTGCGTGCTTTGCGTCACCCGGCACCAATGCTTCCCAGTCCTCGGGCTTCGCTGCCACTTTCAACCCACAGCAGGCTACCTGCGGCGCGGGCATGTCGGCGCGTACTCCCAGCGGGTCGCCGTTCTCGTCCGGGAAGCGCCAGGCCGCCAGGGCCAACGCGAAGACGGCGATTTCCACGCAGCGGGCATCCAGTTCCAAGCCGTGCAGGTTGTCGCGCAGCACGGCATCGACGGCTTCGGCAGCGGTCAAATCCTCGGCCACCATACGCATGGGTACCAGTAGCAGGAAGGCCGCTACCAAGAAGTGGCCCGAGCCACAGCAGGGATCCAGCAGCTTGAAATTGGCCAGCGTGTCAGGCCAGCCTTCGTACGCGCCAGCCGCAAGCATCCAGCCCGCAGTAGTCAGGCCATCCTGGCCTGATTCTTCTGATTCTTCAGGGCTGGAAGCCCTGATTACGACGTTGGCCCAGCGCCATGGCCAATCCGGCAGATTAGCCTTGTCAGGGTTCTGCCAAACATACTGAACCTGATAGTCGTATTCCTTCTGGGTGCGGATGATGTGGTTGTAAGCGTCGGCTTGCCAAAGGGTACCGCTCACCCCCAGTTGGCGGTTGATGGCGTTCGCGGTGAAGGACTTCCAGCTATGAATGATCTTGTAAAGCGGGTTGTCGCTCAAGGGTTCGACGATGACGTGGACGTGATTGGGCATGACGCACCAAGCATGCAACTGATAGCGGTCGCCGTCGAAGTGCTTGAGGGCGTTGGCAACGAGTTCGGCGATCTCGGGCTGGCGGAAATGACAGACACCGTGGCCGGCATCAAGCCAGTTTTCCATTTCCTGGTGCTTGCGATAACGGGCTTCCCGCAGTGCCTCGTCGGTTAGCTCGGCGGCTAGATCCTCGTCCCACTGAGCCAGCTTAGATTGGGGCACAGAATCGGCCAACCGAAACACGACATGGTAAACGGCACCCTGGCAAGTCCAGTGGGGCAGATATTCGCCGTGGGTTTTTTCGAGGGTGCGTTCGTCGAATGGTACTCGCGCTTGCGTAGTCAGACCATCCTGGCCTGATTCTTCTGATTCTTCAGGGCTGGAAGCCCTGACTACATCGTCATCGTCATCGTGGGGAGCTGGAGCAAAAACGAAGCGCAGGTAATCAAGGGGTACGCCGGGAATGGCGGCCTTGCGGCGAAGTTCGTCTTCGGTTTGGGCTTCGCGCAGGTCCTGCTCACTCAGACGGCGGGCAGCCCACCAAGCCCCGAGCGAGTTGTGGAGCAGGAAGTCCACCATGTAGGGCTCGGTGAAGAGCTGGGTGACGGCAGGCAGCTCATCGGCGCCAATCTTCACCTCCGAGGCGTTGACCTCGTCCTTGCGCTTGGCCTGCCAGAACTGGTAGACCCAGCCCAGGCTGTCGCTGGCCTTGAACACCTCAGGCGGCAACGTAGCCAGCAGACGTTCCAGCTCACGCTGGTGCTCGGGCGCGAAGGTGAGTTCGAACACCGGGCTCTGCGGCTTAAACACCTGCGGCAGCATGCGGGCGGCCAGTTTGCCAGCCAGTTCCCACTGGGTCTTGGCACCCAAGTTCATCGCCGGATCGACTTCCTGAACCAGGGCTTCACAGTCATCTAACGACACCGCTGCGCCTGGTTCCCACAACAACAGGCCGTTCTCGGCTAAAAAGCGGGCGAACAGCATACGGTGCCAGTGCTCGTAAGCCCCTTCCCAGACCAGGTGTTGCAGGGTTTGGCTGCCATTGGCATTGAGCTCATCACCCAATGCGCGGCCATGAGCGCGTAAGCGGCGACGGAGTGCTTTGTGTTCGTCGGTCAGGTAGTCGGGTGCTTTGGCTTCTCCGACGGCGAGTTGAGCCAAGGCTGCTTGAGCCGCTTTCTCACTGATTTCGCGTGCGGATTTGACGGCATTTTCCAGCTGGTTGCGCAGGGGTTTGGCTAGCGGTTGGTTGTTCGTTCTCATGGGTTCCCTGGGGTTAGTAGCGGCTCAGCGGCCAAGCAGGAAAAACGCTGTTCCAGCGCTGAGGGTTGAGCACCACGCAGGCTGCGGCCAGTTCTCGTTGCCAGCGCGGGCCAGCTTGGCCGGTGGGTAGTGCCTGCTTGAGTTCCTTGCCCACCGTGCCCAAGAGACCGTTGTCCAGGCTTAACACGCACAGATAGCGCACAGGCTTGTCGGGGATGCCGGCGGTGCGTTCAGACCAACGGTACAGCCAGGTATCGCGGAACTTATGTACCAGCACGTCTCGCAGGTGGTTCATTCGTTCGCGCCGAAGACCCTGCTCGTCGTCGTTGACCGCCGTCTTGAAGTTGTAGTCGTCAGGCGCGTGGAAGTCTTTCACCTCGATGAAGAGGGTGACGTTCGGCAGCTCCACCAACAGATCCACGGCTCTCATGGCGTGTGAGAGCCCGTGGAAGCGAGGATGGGACTTGTCCTTCTCGTCAAAAACGAAGGCATCCAACGCGCCAGGAAATTCGAATTCGAAACCATCGGCTCGCACTTTCATTGTCCTAGCTTCCCCATTTGCTGGCGAATCTCGCGGTCTGCCAGCTGGCCTAGGGTATCGTCGATGGCGTTGGGTTGCAGGTCTTCGTAGCGTTGGAACGATGCGACTTGCACGTTGCGCTGGTCATCCTGGTAGAGGCTGTGGAACAGTACTTGGTCTGTTGCTTCAAGTTGGAGGTCGAATTCCTTGAGAAGGTTGTAGTTGTGTGTGGCAACAAATATCTGAACGCCCATACGCTGCAACTGGATGAGAATTTGCACCACAGTGCGCATCAGCTTGGGGTTCAGATTAGCCTCAGGCTCATCCCATAACAACACACTGCCTCCCAGCAGAGTGCCATTTTGAATCAAAACCCAGAGGAGACCAAGCTTGCGGATGCCTTCAGCCAGCAGAGTAAATTCGAGCTCGCCTTGTGGACTCTTTAAAAAGAATTCTTCATTTTTGCTAATGACTTTGCCTTCCATGGATTGTTGAAGAATTTCCAGCAATTTTTTTCGCCCCTCATCAATTGGACCTTTGAGCGTTCCCAGAAATGCGCGATCAATGATGTCGGCATACACTTCTTCAAAATGGATATGTCGCAAGCTATAAAGGGAGCGAAAACCAGGAGCGTTGGCCATCATGTCTTTGACAGGGATATAGACAGTCTCCAACGGATGGTCCTGCCATTGTTTATAGGCACCTGACAAGGTAGCCCTGGCAGGGTCTTTGGTGTGATTGGACATCGACAGTCGTAGCGACAAGGACTTTTGCTGTCCGTCTACTATGACC
>JBPCSW010000177.1:0-3844 GCA_051006675.1 Fluviibacter sp. | reverse complement strand
GGAGACACCGTGATGGCAAATACAAATAGCCCATACGGTTTCCGTCAGTATCAAGGAACAGGATCGGCCCCGACCTACGAACAGGTCTCCGTCCTTATCGCTGCTGCTGACACGACTAAAGTATATTTTGGTGATCCGGTTGTTCCTCTGAACACTGGTTATGTGGCTCAGGCCTCCTCAAACTCCGTCCAGATCGCTGGCATCTTCGTTGGCTGCAAGTACCTCTCGGTCTCGCAGAAGCGTACGGTGTGGTCGAACTATTGGCCGGGTGCTGACAATAACGGCGATGTGACTGCCTATATTGTCAATGATCCGAACGCTAAGTTCATTGCCCAGACCGATGCCACTGGCGCGGTGCAGGGTGATGTCAACGCAAACGTTGGTTTTGCAATTGGTACTGGTAATCAGGCCAACGGCATTTCGGGCGCTTATGTTGATATGTCCACTGTCAACACCACAGCTACGCTGCCATTCCGCATTGTTAGCCTCGTCACTCAGCCACCGGGCGCTCCGGGCACTGAAGCGGGCGCGTACAACACGGTCATCGTGGCGTTCAACAACGTCAGCACCAAGCAATTGCTGTCGGTTGGTTAAAAGGAGTAAGGACCTATGGCTGTTAATCTCAGTGCCATTAAAGACTTGCTCCTCCCCGGCCTCCGTGGGGTGATCGGCAAGTACGAGCAAATTCCGTCACAGTACGACAAAATCTTCACCAAGCATGATTCGAAGATGGCGCTCGAACGTACCGCAGAAATGCGTTACCTCGGCCTCGCTCAGTTGAAGACTGAAGGCGGGCAGACCTCTTTCGACAACAGCGCCGGTGAGCGTTATGTCTACAACCAAGAGCATACTGAACTTGCTCTCGGTTATGCGATCACCCGCAAGGCGATCGATGACAACCTCTATAAGACGCAGTTTCATCCGTCGAACCTCGGTCTGGTCGAGTCGTTTGCTCAGACCAAGGAAATCTACGGCGCGAACATCCTCAACACTGCTGAGACGTACAATGCGTCGATCGGTGGTGACGGTAAGTCGCTCTGCGCCACGGACCACCCGATCGATGGTGGCACGATTGCGAACAAGCCGCTTGTGCAGGTTGAACTCAACGAGTCCACCCTCCTCAATGCGATGATCGCCATTCGTACCAACTTCCGCGATCAGGCTGGCCTCAAGGTCTTCGCACGCGCGCGTAAGCTCATTGTTCCGACCGCTCTCGAACCGGTTGCTATCCGTCTGACGAAGACGGAACTCCGCCCGGGCACGGCAGACAATGATGTCAACGCGTTTATGATGACCGCTTGCGGCCTGCCGGAAGTCTATATGGTCAACGACTATTTGACCTCCGCCAAGGCGTGGTTCTTGCTCACGAACATTGATGGCCTCTCCTACATGGAGCGCATTAAGTTCGAAACAGATATGCAGGTCGATTTCACGACAGACAATCTGTTGGTCAAGGGCTACGAGCGTTACAGCTTCGGTTATTATAACTGGCGCTCGATCTACGGATCGTTCCCGACCTAATACCTCTTAGGGGGCGGCGTGACTTAAATTTAGCGCCGCCCTCTATTTGATCTTTAAGTTGGCACAAACAAGTTCCACGGATGTCGTGCATGCCATATGCGAAGCCAATTGCAGGCATTTATAAAATCGTCAATACGGCGAAAAATGAATGCTATGTTGGACAATCGCAGAATGTAAAAAAGCGGATTGCGGAACATTTTCGGCTTTTGCGAGCTGGAAAACATATAAACCCGCGGTTGCAAAATTCATTCACAAAATATGGCGAAAACAATTTTGATTGGTCTTTAGAAGCCGTATGTGAACATGCGGAAGATTTAGATCAAATTGAAAATGCTTTCATTTCCGGAGAAGCGCAATTTGTAGAAAGCAATGTTTATAACATTGCAGATTTTGCAAAAGCGCCAATGCGGGGAAAACGGCATACGGAAGAAGCGAAGCAGCGCATAAAAGCTGGGCGGCGAGCTTCTTCATTCAACTATCGGTCTGAAGAATATCGGAAAACTCTTTCTGATGCTCAACATCGATCGTTGTTTTCGGACTCAAAATTTGTTGCCAAAGTAAAGTTTATCATTGAAAATGATAGCATGTCTTATGCTGCAAGAGGGCGTGCTATTGGGCTGGATACAAGTTCCGTCAGGAAATTGTATCTTAAGTACAAACACAAGAAAGGAGTGCTGTGATGGCAGCTACTCATTTTTCGGGGCCGCTGCTCTCAGGCAGCATCCTAAATACGAGCGGCACGACGCTGGGTACTGACGTTGCTAATGTTGGCTTCGTCGTTATGGCTCAGTCTTCGCCGGTTACGCAGGCCAGCGGGACGACAACAATTGTCATCCCGGCAAACAGCCAAATCCTCAGCATTGATGTCATGGTTACGTCCGTTTGGAGCGGCGTTGCTACGACATTTGGTGTCGGCACAACGGCTTCGGCCACGTTCCTCACCGCTGCTGGTGCTTAGGACGGTGCGGCAGTTGGCCCTCTGGCGGCCACTCCCGGCACTGATGCAACGCGCGCTGGTAACTGGATTGATGTTGGAACGACTGATCGTCAGATCAAAGTCACTTCGACAAACACTGGTACTGGTGTCGGTGTCATCACCGTAACCTACATTCAAGCCCGTGATCTCACGGCTTAATGCGTTGACAATAGATAGGCCATAAGGAGGCTATCATGAAGGGTCGTAAAGGTCGTGAGACAGGCGGAGTTGTCGCTAAGGACAAGAAGCCTGAAATGGTTTACGCCGGTGCTGGTTCGAACGTCGCGAAAGAGGCGGACGAATACAAGCGCGGTGGTAAAGCTATCGGCAAGATGAAGGGCGCTAAGGGCAAGGCCAACATGGGCCGCGCTCCGCGCAAGTCGGGTGGCCGCACTGGTTCGAACATGAACCCGCTCTCGTCCGCCGCTGCTGGCAGCAAGCCTGCTGGCCGCAAGCTGATGGGTGACTAAGAGATTGGCGGGGTGGGTTCGGTTAACCTCCCCGCCAACCCTCTGGAGGCGATGATGGCAAAGACACCCGCGTGGCAACGCTCTGAAGGCAAAAGTGAGAGCGGTGGCTTAAATGCAAAGGGCCGCGCCTCAGCTAAGGCTGAAGGCCATGATCTTAAAGCTCCCACGAAAGACAAAGACAATCCGCGGCATCAAAACTTTAAATCTCGTATGTGCGGGATGAAAGAGAAGCTAACTTCTGCTAAAACAGCCCATGATCCTAATAGCAGGATCAATCTTGCCTTAAAGAAGTGGGGTGTGAAGTGTTGAAGTGTACTCGCTGCGAAACAGAAAAGCCCGAAACAGCAGAATTTTTTCCTCTCCATAACAGGAAGACAAATGGGCTTGATAGTTGGTGCAGAGAGTGCCGGAACAGCTATAGGGCCGAAATTAGGCGCGGAACCTATCGCTCCATGATTTCTGACGATGCTCTTAAAAGCATTTTGGGGAGCACGTTTTCCTGCACAATTTGCGGGGAAGAAAGTGATCTGGTCGTTGATCATGATCACAAAGCCAACAAGATTCGCGGCATGCTTTGCAATCATTGCAATCGCGGCCTTGGGCATTTTAGAGATGACCCCGATTTGCTAGAGTACGCCAGAATATATCTTCTGGCGGCAGAAAATAACGCAGAAGCCGCCGAATATGTTAAAATGCATAGCGGCTTGGACCTGTATGGAGGCGCTAAATGCAACCAGTAACCGTTTCAACCACGGATGCTTCTGGTGGTACAACTTACAGCTCTCTTGTCCGCATGGACACATGGGCAAATGCTCAATCGATTTTGCAGGTTAACGTGACGGGAACGGCCACTTATACGGTCGAAACGTCGATGGAT
>JBPCSW010000176.1:0-2546 GCA_051006675.1 Fluviibacter sp. | reverse complement strand
GATTGCGCCAGCTCATCGTGCTCGGCTTGCGAGAAAAGATCCATGGCCACCCAATCTGCCGGCGTGCTGCCATCAGCAATGACTAGAATTTCCGAGGGGCCAGCAATCATATCGATACCCACAGTACCGAAGACGTGGCGCTTGGCATTAGCCACATAGGCATTGCCGGGGCCAACAATCTTATCAACCTGCGGCACTGTTTCCGTGCCATAGGCCAATGCACCCACAGCTTGCGCACCGCCAATCGTGAACACACGATCCACGCCCGCGATAGCCGCTGCAGCCAATACCAGCGGATTACGCTCACCGCCCGGCGTTGGCACCACCATAATGAGTTCCTGCACACCGGCTACTTTGGCCGGAATGGCATTCATCAAAACCGAAGAAGGATAGGCGGCTTTGCCACCGGGCACATAAAGACCGACGCGATCCAGCGGGGTGACGCGTTGACCTAATACCGTGCCATCGGCCTCGGTATAGGTCCAACCTTCGACACGCTGACGCTCGTGGAATGCACGAATACGTTCTGCTGCAGTCTCCAGCGCAGCACGCTGTTCGTGCGACAAGGTTTCAAGCGCGGACTGTAGTTCTGCCTGAGGCAGTTCCAGATGGTGCGCATCATGGACATCGAGACGATCAAACTTACGCGTGTAATCCAGCAGCGCGGCATCACCTCGCTGACGAATCTCTGCGAGAATTTCAACAACAGTGCGCTCGATACCGGCATCCTGCTCGGCCTCTAGTGCGAGCAGTGTTTTTAACTAAGCAGCGAAAGCGGTTGATTGCGTACTTAACCGACGGATCTTCATCGTGCTCTCCAGATCAGGCGGCCTGACGTGCAACGGCGCCTTCGAAATCAGTAAGAATGCGCTGCAAACGTTCATGCTTGAGCTTCAGAGCAGCCGGATTCACCACGAGGCGAGACGAAATCGGCATCACATCTTCTACAGCCTGCAGGTTATTAGCGCGTAGCGTATTACCTGAAGACACCAGATCAACAATCGCATCTGACAACCCAACCAGCGGCCCTAGCTCCATAGAGCCATAGAGCTTGATCAGATCAATGTGTACGCCTTTAGCAGCAAAGTGCTGGCGTGCGATATTGACGTATTTGGTCGCCACACGCAGGCGACTACCTGGCTTAACAGCGGCTGCATAATCGAACCCTTCGGATACAGCCACCATCATTTTGCAGCGGGCAATCTGGAGGTCTAACGGTTCATACAGCCCCTGACCACCATGCTCGATCAGCACGTCTTTGCCTGCAACACCAATATCCGCGGCACCATACTGTACGTAGGTGGGCACATCCGTTGCTCGTACGATCACGATGCGCACATCAGGATCCTGCGTTGGCAGAATCAGTTTGCGTGACGATTCCGGATCTTCCGTTGGCAGAATGCCTGCCGCCTCTAGCAACGGCAGTGTTTCTTCGAGGATACGACCCTTCGATAGGGCAATGGTGATACCGCAGTTATTGCTACTCACAGCAAGTTCCAATCAGTTCAAAGCAGGAAAAGGCATAAACCATGCCCAAGCCGTTATTCTAGCGGACGCGTCGCACCGAGGCGCCTAGACGCGCCAGCTTTTCCTCAATGCGTTCGTAACCACGATCCAGATGATAAATGCGTTCGATCAGCGTTTCACCCTGAGCAGCCAGGCCAGCAATAACCAGCGCGGCAGAAGCCCGTAAATCGGTTGCCATGACAATAGCCCCCTCGAGTTTATCGACGCCCTTTACCGCAGCAGAATTACCATCAATATGGATGTCTGCGCCAAGACGCATCAACTCTACGGCGTGCATAAAGCGATTCTCGAAGATGGTTTCTTTAATAATGGCCGTGCCATCCGCCAGACAATTGACGGCCATGAGCTGTGCCTGCATATCCGTTGGAAATGCCGGATAAGGTGCCGTGCGGAATGACACGGATTTCAACCGGGAAGGCGCCTGAATGGAGATGCAATTGGCATCACCGCCGATGGTGCAACCTGCCTCCACCAACTTCGCAGTCACTGCTTCCAGGTAGACCGCCGATGTACCTTGCAGCACCACGTTACCGCCGGTAATGGCAGCCGCGCACAGGAAGGTACCCGTTTCAATACGGTCTGGCATCACAGCGTGTTCAGCACCATGCAGCGCAGGAACGCCCTGAATACGAATGATATCGGTACCAGCACCTTCGATTTTTGCCCCCATGGCGATGAGGCAATTCGCCAGATCCACCACTTCCGGCTCGCAGGCCGCATTCTCGATAATCGTCTCGCCATTAGCAAGCGTTGCCGCCATCATCAGGTTTTCTGTGCCGGTCACGGTAACCATATCGGTGCAGATACGCGTACCCTTCAGTCCACCCGCAGGTGCCTTGGCATGAATATAGCCGGCCTCGACGTGAACCTCGGCACCCATGGCCTGCAAGCCCTTGATGTGCTGGTCAACCGGTCGCGCGCCAATAGCACAGCCACCCGGTAGAGATACCTTAGCTTCACCCCAGCGGGCAACCAGCGGGCCCAGCACCAGAATAGAGGCACGCATGGTTTTAACCAGT
>JBPCSW010000175.1:0-3189 GCA_051006675.1 Fluviibacter sp. | reverse complement strand
ATTTATATCACCGAGCGCTGCGTCTTCGTACTCACCCCCGAGGGAATGACCCTCACGGAGATTGCGCCCGGCGTCGACCTGGAACGCGACATCCTTGAACATATGGATTTCAAACCGATCATCAGCCCAACGCTCAAGACCATGGATGCCCGCATCTTCAACCCGGCGCTCATGAATTTACTGCAGCGTCCCTAATTTCCACACACCTTTAATCAGACCTTTAAATCAATGACACTGCACCTTCGAATTCTCTCCGCGCTGCTGCTGCTTGCCGCCTCATTATTGAGCCAACCCTTGGCTGCCCAGACAACGGAGCCCAACGCCCGCCCGCTTGATGGCCCCGTCATTCAACGCATCAAAGAAAAGCAAAGCATCACGATTGCCTACGACCCGAATCAGGCCCCCTTCTCCCTGACTGGGGATGATGGACAACCAACGGGCTACACCGTCGACCTCTGCCGGATCGTGGCCTCGCAACTGGTCACCCAACTCAATATGGGACTCATGGATGTGCGTTGGATCAAGACCAACAGCCGCTCCCGCTTTGAGGCCATCGAAACGGGTGAGGCCGATCTGGAGTGTTCGGCCACCTCCAACACCCTGGACCGCCAGAAGCAGTTTGCTTTCAGTCTCACCACCTTTATTCAGGGGGCGACCATTGCGGTCCGTCAGGACGCCGACCTGCAGAAACTGGAAGAGCTTTCCAGCAAAAAAATCGCCGTCGTGCGCAACACGACAACGAGCAGAATGCTGAAACGGGCCATCGCCAATGGCCAACTTCAAGTCACACTGGTCGAAGCCAAGAATATGGAAGCGGCCGCCAATATGCTGGCCAACAAAGAGGTAGAAGCCATCGCCGGTGACCGCTTGCTCATGTTTGATCAGCTGGTGCGCTCCAAACTCGGCACCCGTTTCCGGATGCTGCCGCAGGATTTTGCACCCGAGTACTACGCCATCATGATGCACAAGTCTGATCCGGATCTGCGCTGGGCGGTGAACGCCACACTCTCCCGCACCTATCGCA
Organism: Fluviibacter sp.; assembly: GCA_051006675.1. GTDB lineage: Bacteria > Pseudomonadota > Gammaproteobacteria > Burkholderiales > Rhodocyclaceae > Fluviibacter. The sequence goes on along the minus strand of JBPCSW010000175.1, from coordinate 2,165 downwards.
CGCCAGTCATTGGTGAATTATTTCAACGCTGGTTCGGCTCGCTCAATCAGCCCGCGCAACTGATGGAAGCGCTTTACTTTACACAGGCCTTCCCCGAATAGCCCCCAAAACCGCTTAAAATCGACTCATGGCTGACTCCACCCTCACCGCCGCCCAAGCACCGACCGAACGGGCAGATGCCATCTGGCAGGCCGACGGCAACCAGGCGCGGCTGACGCTGTCCGGCCACTTCAATGCACACACGCTGGGCCATGGTCTCTGGACACGCTGCCGGACCGAACAAACGGCCTGGCTCGGCGATAGTGGCAGCGGTAAAACGTTGATTGTAGATCTGGCACAAGTCAACTATCTGGATGGTGCCGGCATCGCCTTTCTGATCGACCTGCAGCACGCACAGGAAACCGCTGGCGGGCTATCGACGCTACAGAATCTCGACTCACGCTATACGCCGTTAATCGCGCAGTATCAGCCCATCAGTAATCTATTCCCTATCCCGGATACAAATCACCACGCGAGCAAAAGCACGCTGATCCGAATAGGACACGCCACCGAAGCGGTGATCACAGATGCCAAAAACCAGGTCGAATTCGTAGGCAAGCTGGCCTCGGCACTGGGTTGGGCAGCGCGTAACCCGAACCAGGTTCGCTGGAATGACTTCATTAATGTCGCGGTAGAAGCCGGTGTCGCTGCCCTACCGATCATATCGCTGGTGGCTTTTCTGATTGGCGTGATTCTCGCCTTCCAATCCGCAATCGGTCTCAAACAATTTGGTGCCGAAACTTTTGTCGCCAACCTGGTGTCATTGTCGATCTTCCGCGAGCTGGGCCCCCTGATGACGGCAATTCTCTTCGCCGGTCGCTCGTCGGCCGCCTTTGCCGCAGAGATCGGCACCATGACCGTGAACAATGAAGTCGATGCCCTGGTCACCGGCGGCATTGATCCGATCCGTTTTCTGGTGCTGCCCCGCCTATTGGCCGGCCTATTAGTGGCACCGATCTTATCCATCTTCTCGGATCTGTTCGGCATCTTTGCCGCATCACTCACCATGCTGGCCTATCAGGTGCCTTTTGTGACCTTCTATGAAGCGGTGCTCAAAACCATTCATGTCAACGATGTCATGTCCGGACTCACCAAGTCCTTGCTCTTCGGCCTGATTGTGGCCGGCGTCGGGTGTCTACGTGGGATGCAAACCGGCACGGGTGCGGCGGCTGTCGGCCTGGCGGCCACGCGCGCCGTGGTGACCAGCCTGATCCTGATCGTGATGGTCGACGGCATTTTTGCCTACATCTCCTACAAGACGGGATTCTGATCATGGCCGAAGCAACCATGACACCACCCGGCAACGAGGAAGACATCATTCAGGTCAGCAACCTGACTGTCGGGTATGGCGATAACATCATCCTTAAGGACCTCAACTTTTCCGTCAAACGCGGCGAAATCTTCGTCATCCTCGGCGGCTCCGGCTGTGGCAAATCGAGCCTGCTCAAAAACATGATCGGGCTCTACGACCCGCCCATCGGGGATGTGCTCATCGAAGGAAAAAGCATTGTCACCGCCGACGGTGCCGAACGTCAGGAGATCCTCACCCGTTTTGGTGTCATGTACCAGCAGGGTGCCCTCTTCGGCTCCATGAACCTGCTCGAAAATGTGCGTCTGTTTCTTGAGGAATACACCGATTTAACGCCGGAGGAAATGGCGCTGATCTCGCGTTGCAAACTCGACCTGGTCGGCCTACTACCGTTTGAATCCTTTATGCCCTCGGAAATCAGCGGGGGGATGCAGAAACGCGCAGCTATTGCCCGGGCGATGGCGCTCGACCCCGACATTCTGTTTCTGGATGAACCCTCCGCCGGTCTCGACCCGATCACCTCCGCCGAACTGGATCAGACCATCCTGTCGATCTCGCGCAACCTGGGCATCACCTTTGTGGTCGTCACCCACGAATTGCCCAGCATCTACACCATTGCCGATCGTGTCATCATGCTGGACAAAGAGACCAAGGGCATCATCGCCGAAGGCTAGCCACAATGGCTCCGCGACCACAGCGATATTCCTCTGGTGCGTCAGTTCTTCAACCGTAATGCCCATGCGCCGACTGCGGCACCCGCAACTCAATCACCCGCTCACTGATTAACGCCATGTCTAATCGTAATAACAGCCAATAC
>JBPCSW010000174.1:0-4767 GCA_051006675.1 Fluviibacter sp. | reverse complement strand
TACGTGCTTCAACTTTCTTAGCAGGCTTTAGATTTTCGAGCATGAGCACTGCCCGGCGCGGTGTCTAGAAATTGCAGTATCGCTGAGAGTAACGCCTACGTTGCTTAGCGCTTTTTCTAGAGTCTTATGCCCAATGCTTAGATCGCAAAGATTGCTCATAAGAATTTCGCGGTCTGCTTCGCTTAGTGTTTCCCAAAAGGTGCGAACTGCACAAGGGAATTTCCGCTTAGGGATTTTTAGTGCTTCTAGCATTAGATACCTTTCTCTGTGTTGTATCTAAAGTATTACTTGAGACTATGACTCAGGGAGCGACTCGCCGAGAAACTTGTGGAGCGTGATAAGCACTCCAGCTGGTAGATCTACATCGCTGTAAACCTTGTGCGCAACTATCTCGCAAATCTGAGAGTCATCTTCGATAACGCCAGATTGCGTAGCTGCGTCACCGATTGCCCTAATGAGCTTATCAAGGTCAGGCTTCACACTAGGCAATGCGCGCTTTACGCTCTTTGGCTTAGGCATGAAGAAGATTGCCGTCATTGAGATAGCCCCCTGCATAGGTTCGCAACCTGAATTTGCTCTTTCAAGCTCGTCAATAACAGCAGCTCTCCAGACAGGCAGATTCTTGTTTGCTTCGACCAGAACGCAACGCTTACCGCGAAGATAAGCATTCTTGCTCCCCTGAGGTTGCGCTACGCCTGCGACAAACACCTGGATCATTAGAAGGGCATTTCCTCAAAAGCGTCAGCGTTAGCCTGCTGCTGAGTCTTAGAAACAACTTTCTTGATTACAGCGTTCTGTAGGTGATGTTCAACAACAACCTTTTGCTCGCCTGCCTTGTTGGTGTATTCGCCGATTTTGGTTGACAGCTCTCCGGTGATCTCAGCAAAGTCTTCTTCCTGAAGCTGAGCAGCCTGAGACTCGCTGAACCAAGCTGTCCAAAGTCGTGAGTAATCTTTTCCGTTTGAGTGAATGTTCTCCCAAACTGAGATTCGCTTGCCCTCCCAGCCGATTGAGTTGACCTGTCCGCCGATAGTGATTAGTGCCATTTCTGTATTACCTTTCTGTTTTATTTTTGAAACTTTTTGAATTCTATATAGGTATTTATATAAATAACTAAAAATAAGAGTTATTTAGCTAAATATCTATTTATTTATAAATATCTATATTTATTTATATATATATATAAAAGAGATGTATAAATTCTTTTTTTAGTAGTCTTGCAGCTTTTCGATTTCTTCGATTGCTTCGCGAATACCCAGGGCAATTTGAGGGAAAGCTTTTGAGAGTTGCGCTTCTTTTTCCCAAAGCCTCTGACTTGCTCTCTTGATCAGGTCGGTTTCTGCGTCCCTGTATCCGTCCCGATACGCGATGTCTGTGATGTTTACTTTGCCTGAATCTGGTGCTATCATGTGTTTACCCTTTCGTTGAATGGTTAGAGCATAGCTCGCCCCTGGTAGGTTTTCTGTGTCCTATCAGGGGTTTTTACTTTACTTTAGGCTTGCTGCCAAGTCACTAATCTTTTTTAGATCCTCAGCTGCTAGACCTGCAGCTTGTGCTTCCTTGTAGATACCTCTGAGAGCCTCTAGGTTGCCCGCTAACGCCTCTACAGTGGCTAGTGATAGGTAATCCTTAGTCTGCTCTTTTGAAGCCTTTAAAACGCCTTTTATCTCCTCGCGTGAAGGTCGAACAGCTTTCCCGTCTTTCTTAGGTTGAAAGTTTAAGGTTGCTAAAACTCTGCCTAGTGCTGATGTCGAGCAGTTTTCGATGAAGCTCTGCTTGTTGATGTTGCTGCTTCCCCTAGTTTCTTGAGCGAAGTCAATAGCTGCCGGACGCGGGTCTTCCCTGTCGGTATAGGCGCTTGCCTTAATGACAATCTCGGTTTCGTTGATTAGCACAATCTCGGTGTGCAGTCTGCCCTGAGGGTATTTGTCCCAGAACTTAGCGATTCGGTCTGCAACCGGCTCGTAGTTGTCGAGAAACGACATTTAGTTTCCTTTCGTGAATGTGAGAAACGGCTTACCCGTCCCTCTTTGTCCGAGGCGAACTATTTCTATTCCGCCCCAAGTTCCAACTTTAGTCCCGCCTAATTCGGCAAGTGCCTGAGATTTGTATTTGTTTAGGTTCTCCTCAGCTGTGTCGAAGATTGCCTTGGCTGCTAGTAGCTCAGTCCCGCAGGTAATCTCCTTGCTGCCTTCGATTAGATCTGGTGACAATTCCCTAACAGTTTCGTAGGTTGAATTAGAGCCGTCCCAATCAGGTGCGACATCTATCGCCAGAAGCCCTAGAAAGACCTCTACAGCCTCTAGAGCCTTAGTCATGAGTGATTCATCGTATTCGACTACAAACTGCTTCAAATCGCCTCCTGTGACCGCTACGAGGGTAGCAGGGGTTTGAGTCAGTCCTAAGACATACTGATACCACATCACCTGGAGCTGATAGTGAACCGGCACTTCCGTCCAATACTGCGAAGTATGCTTGATTTCCAGAATGGAGAGATTGCCCAGCTGATCCTCAATTACGCCGTCAGGGTTTGCCCTGTATACCGGTGCGTCAATCTTTGCCCATGTTCCAAGGTCGCGGTGAACCTTCAAGTTAGGGTTTAGGTCTTGAAACAGCGCAGCAATACCCTCTTCCAGATAGTTGCCCAGCATCATCCTGGTAGTGGCTTCTTGTTCCTGTAGCTGTCCGGTTTTCTCGTAGAACAGCGTCAGGCAGCTCTTCCAGGGATTGAGTCCGGTAACAGCGCTAATGTCGCTTCCGGTAATGCCTTCTTTTCGCCACTTTAGCCAGGTAGCTGAGCCGGTGTTAGCCTTGCCTAGTAGTCGTGCGGAGTTGTATCGTTCGATTTTCTGCGTAATAGTCATGCACGCAGCGTAGCAAAAGGGTCAGACTTTTACTTTACAGTATCAGGTTCATCATCGAATAAATCTGAATCGTTATCGTCAATCAGATCATCAAAGCTAAATTCGCCGTCCTCAGTTACCTTGAGCGCGTCTTCTACTGCTTCGCTGTCGCTCTTCGCTACTGCTGCCCTGTAAGCGTTAGTAATGTCCTGCAGCTCCAAAGTCCCTTTCCAAGCTACTGCTACGCCGATAGTAGTTAGGACTACTGCGAACGCCGAACCGACACCGATTAGGCTGCCTAGCCACCAGTTACCGGCAACAGCTCCAACAGCTGTCCCGCCGAAGAAAGTTGCCAAGACTAGACCGATTGACCGGACGAGTATCTGCTTTGCGTGTTCTTTCACTTGTTGTCCTTTATGAATTGAATAGGGTCAATCTTTTCACTCGTTGCGCCGAACACACCTTTGAGTTTGCTGCTCACAGTTAGATGTAGGTGTGCGCCTGAGCTTGCTGATCCAGTGTTGCCTACAAACCCGATTGTGTCACCCTCTTGAACCTTCTGCCCTACTTCTAGCCCTTCGGCTTTTAAGTGACAGTAACCGACATACCAAAGCTTGCCCTGCTTGTCCTGCACGCGTTGAACAGTCACATTACCTAGCACCTTAGAGAACTGTTGCAGAACAATAGTCCCCTGAGCGATTGCAGGAATAGCAGTTCCTTCTGGCACAGCCCAATCAACACCTGAGTGCGGTTGCATACCGTTAGCTTTGCGATACTCGCTTAGAGTCCCAAACCTGCCGGTAATCTTTTTCCAGTCAAAAGGGAATCTCATAGCAACGCCTGATTCACTAGGACAACAGCGACAGCGGTCATAGCTGCAGAAGCAAAAGCAGTCACCCATGCACTACTCCAACGCGCTTTTTCTAGCTCCCTAACGCGAGTTTCAAGATCAGCGTAGTTCTTGACAGTTGCCTTAATTTCAGCAATGTCCTGCGCTAGTTGAAACAGGATTGAGTCGTGACCGGGTAGCTCTGGCATGACTAACCTAGAAGTGCAGTTACTTCGTCAGCGGTAAGACCGAGAGCAGTTAGCTTCTGAGTCGCGCTGAGCTTAGCTGCAGCCTTAGCTGCTTCCTCTGCCTCGCGTAGCTCCTGAGCTGCCAAAGCCTTAGCTTGCATTAGTTCGCGCTCTGCGATCTCGTCAGCAGTTAGCGGGACAATAGTCTGCTCGCCTGTTTCGCAGTTTACGATCAGCTTGGTTGGGATTTCCTGAGTCATTTCTTTCCTTAGCTTACTGTTGTAGTTCCGTCAGAACCCTTTAGGATTCCGTAAAGAGTTGCCGAGCTGTATTGAGTGAGGCTTCCACCCTGCAAGTAAAGGTCTATGCGATTGATAGCGGTTGTGTCGTTCCAAAGATTAGCTACTAAGAACTGATAGCCCGTAGAGCCGTTCTCTTCGCTTGTGCTATCTACGCTTGCAGACTTGGCAACCGAAGCGGCATAGTTTGGAATGTAAATCCCGATATTGGTAAAGGTGCTTGCGGTATTAGACCTAACTCCACCTGCCAGCAGGTATCCGCTTCCGCTTTGTGAAAGTGTGCCTGTTCCATAGCCCAAAAGGTTACGCCAGCTAGTGTTGCTAGTTGTGTCGTTGAACTTAAAATAAAGGTTATCGTCACCGTTGGTAGAGCGGATAGATACCTGCAAGAACAAATCGGTATAGGTGCTAGGTATTGAGGACAGCGTTAGAGCTGACTGCGAGCTGCCTAGCTCTTGATGCTGTATCAGTTGCATTGTCATAGCTATCCTGCAATTCCATAGAGTGAGATAACTGAACCAATTGCAAAACTACCACTCTGAGGAGCTAAAGAAATTGAACTGATTGCTGCTGTGCTTGCCCAGCGACCTGCTGCTGCCAATGTTGCA
>JBPCSW010000173.1:0-2853 GCA_051006675.1 Fluviibacter sp. | reverse complement strand
AGCAACTTCTAACCGACTGCTGCTTAAATTGATGCCGTCTTCAGTAGGGCTGACGACTTTCAAACGCTCCAGCCGGATATGCGAGTTGGTCACATCAAACCCGTCATCCCCCGAGTTGAAACTGCGCACCTCTTTGATACGCCATTCGTCTGGTGAAACGCCTAAAACGGACAACCCATCAATATCGTCATCGACCACTTTGGTTCGTGTGTTTTCTTTAAGAGGATCAAGCCGGCCAAGATAGTACGTGGCGATCAGATCAGCCTGAAATGATGATAACGGTGTCTTTCGGTTGGACTTGATGGTGACTTTATCTTTGCTGGCATCCTGGAAATTGCCAAGAAACCACAAACCACCGTTGTCCGCCTGTTTAGTATGCCGATAGCTCGCGTTGCAGGCTTTCACATAGACCCGCTTGGCTCGCAGTATCGATCCTTGGTCAAAGATAAGGGCTGCACGTAACAAATGACATTCCGGGTGCAGGCCGTTCATGATCAAAACGGTGGTGCCATCTTCGATGATCACGCGCACACCTTGTCGAACATGAACTTCTGTTGCAACAACGTACACCTTTTTATTGCTAAAACGTCTGTTCGTTGTGATGTCGCTTTTAATAATTTCAAATGAAGAGGGCATAAGAAAGACTCTAAAAAGCTAGCAAGCTACTGAGGAACGGGCAGCATCCTTGCCTTCATGCTGTTGAGCGCGGAGCTAATCGCATCGGGTGATGTGACGGTCTCACCAATATAGGGCAGATCAATAATGACAATCGCGCTGAACATAAGCGTGAGCATAATGATTTGCACGGTAAGTGCGATCGATCTCATCGGTGTCGCTTCAACCAGGCGGAGGGCACAAATGATCATGACACCTAGCAGACTGACGAAGCTCACAATGTAAAAGGTGCCGGGCAGATTACTCTGAATATTGTAATTTCGACTATTGCGGAGCTCTGCGGTTTTGTCGGCAGCTTCCAGAATCTTTCCATATAGAACCGTGTCTTTAGGTGTCTTGGGGTTGAATGCATCCAGGCTTAGAAAGAGTTGTCTGAGCTCGGCCGATGTCTGGGGATTGATCTTGCCTTCAGAAAGGCCCGGCCATTCGTCTTTAAGCACGGATTCGGTATATTGGATCAAGTGTTCTCGCGCCTTTAAAGCGATTGGTGACGTATCCATCACGAGAAGCCGCTCAAGGCTTTTAATCGCCGTCGCCTCTTGCGAAACACTATTTTCAAGATCCGAGACGGTGGTCATGGCTAGGACCAACACAAAACCCATTACGACATAAGCACCGGACATGGTGTTTTGGGTGGCTGTATCGACAATATCACTATCGTAGTGTGCAAGCCCAAGCGGCTCACGAAATTGACGGAAGAACAAGGTGAGTAGCAAGAGGACGCTGCACGCTAGTATGGGGTAAACCAGCAGGACCTGAATATCTGTCAGTGATTTTAAAAGGTCGAATGGCATGATAAGTAAGTGAAAAGTCAGATTCGGCAACATCGATACATGTTCGCAAGCAGTATGGTGCATCAAATATTTTAAATTCTGGTCATTAACTTCTTAAAATGTAAGAATTTGTCGCAATTTCCTTAGAAAATTTTGTTAAGGTGGCAACGTGTCATTTAAAGCCAACAGATATCCCCCCGCTTTTAGGTTGTGTCAATGAGTAAAGAACTTTGCCTCGTGTTACGTGCTGCCTTTTTTTCCGGAGAAAAGCACAAAGATCAGCGTCGCCGCGATTCTGCTGAAACACCGTATATCAATCACCCATTGGAAGTTGCCTATATTCTTATGGAGGAGGGTGGTGTTACGGACGCCCCAACGTTGGCAGCGGCACTTTTGCATGACACGATTGAGGATACCAACACAACAAGAGAAGAGTTGTTAATGGTCTTCGGGCGAGAAGTCGCCGAGCTCGTCGTAGAGCTGACAGACCTTAAAACAACTGCGCCAGAAGACAAGAAGCGCCGCGAACTGGAACACGCCTACAAGCTCTCGGAAAAGGCCAAACGCATCAAGCTGGCCGATAAAACAGCCAATATTCGTGATCTCGCCACCATGCCACCGGCTAATTGGAGTCATGAGCGCAAGGTCGATTGTTTCGAATTTGCTGCAAAAATCGTTGAAGCGGTAGGCGATGCCTCTCCTGAACTCGTTGCGATCTTTACGCGGGACTATCATCACTTCAAGCCGCAACAGGGTTAAGCGTGGTGCTTGTTGTAGACAAATTTAAAAGCCTGGGTGGAGACGGGTTGAGCAAGTTCGTGGTGATGTTTGTTTTTGCATCGTCGATTCCCGCCTATGCGGTGCATGACGATGAAGACGATATTGCGGGGCCAGTGCTTGGCTTTGTGATGGGAGACACCCTCACCTTAAATGGTGACCCATTGCATCTGGATACAGAATCATTGGGGGATTGGTCGGTGCAGGGTATGGCGACAGGGTTGACCTTTCGCCAGACTAATCCAGTATCGATTAATGAATCTAGCTATTCAGGGTTTTCTAATGCGCAGGTCATTATTCAGAAAACAGATGGTCCTGTAAGGCTATTCGCGCAAACCGGCATCTATACAATTCCGACATTGGGTATGCCTTTTATGCGAGCGCAACCCACAACCGAAGGTAGCTTTGGTTATGTGCCACATGCGTATGTCTCGTTCTTACCCAATAGCAACTGGTCGCTTGCAATCGGCAAGATTCCTTCGATGGGTGGCGTTGAGGCAACGTTTACCTATGAAAACCCGAACATTCAGCGTGGGTTGCTTTGGGTGCAAACCAACTCGGTGAGCCGTGGCATGCAGTTGAGCTTTCAGGAGGGTATGTTCTCTGCGGCATTTACCTGGAATGATGG
>JBPCSW010000172.1:0-3399 GCA_051006675.1 Fluviibacter sp. | reverse complement strand
GGTTTGCCAGGGCTTTGTACGTACGCCGCTGGTCGAGAAGCAGATTCCTGAGCAAGCTGCTGAACTGCACATCACGGAAGATGAAGTGATTAAGAACGTGATGCTGAAAGACACGGTCGATGGCACCTTCACCACGACCGACGACATTGCCGAGATGGTGGCCTACCTTGCTGGTACGGAAACGAACGCCATTACGGGCCAATCGTTCATCGTGAGCCACGGCTGGTTTATGCAGTAAGTCTGCAGTACTAAAAACGGCGAGAGGTAACTCTCGCCGTTTTTTATTTTAAGGAAAGTTTTATGGCACTGATACTTGCAGCGATTCTGGTTCCGCCATTGGTTATTTATATTCTTTTCAAAATGTTCAGGTTTTTTGTGAAGGGCGTTGAGGTCACGGTAGCAAACGAAAAAGAAGACCGTGAATGGAAAGCGTACGAAGCAACGCACGATCTTTCAGATCCTGTAACACCGAAACAGGACGGCAAGTAGGTCGTTAAAGTGCTGAGCTGATCTGTGGCCAGAACCAGCGTAATAAAAGCGTGGCAGCAATCACCATAACGGCGCCCCCAAGGCTGATGGCCACTTCCGCAAAGGGCATGAGTCGCTGACGTTTCGATGCGCCAAGAATGGCCATGTTGCCACTGCTGCCAAATCCACTATGGCAGGCGCAGATAATCGCCGAGTCAACCGGGCTTATTTGTAATAATCGACCGACGATGAAGCCGGTGCCAACGGTGGTCAGTACGGTACTGATGCACACCGCCAGAAACCCCGGTTCAATGACTTGCACGAGTACTTGCCAGGGAATGTAAAGCACGCTCATCCCAACCAGGATGGCTGGTGTTAAGGCTTTGGAAACGGCTTTGTAGACTTGATAGGCACCTGTTTCAATTTCAACCGGAAACACCTTCAAGAGCTTCAAAATAACGACAACAAGAATCATGGCGATCGTTGCCGGTAGGCTAACGATTGGCGAAAGAAGGCGACCCAGTGTATAGAGCGTGCAGATGAGCAGGATGCCTGCGCCCATCAGTTCAATATTAATCGGCGTGTTGTCTTCCAGATCATTGGGTTCAATCGATGCTTGTATCTGATCCTGGCTCTTGGTAAAACTCGGATAGCGCTCGCCGAACCAGTTGAGCATGGATGCCGCCATGATCGCGCAGAGGTTGGCAATCAGTGCAGCCGGGATCATGAACGAACTGAGTTCAATACGGGATTTGTGCGTAATCTCTGAATATGCGAGCGCCAACGGCAGAATGCCCTCGCCTAGGCCGCCGCTCAGTATCGGTGTGACGATAAACAGAAAGCTATGCCAGGGATTGATGCCAAAAAGCATACCAATGAGCGGGGCAACGATAGCGGCAGCCATCGAGCCGGCGATAAGTGGTAAGAAGCGCTTGGAAACTTTGTGAACCAGGACATGCCGTTCAATGGCACGACGGTCGATGCCAAGAATGCTGCCGACCACGAGGCTTGCAATATAGAGGTACAGAATGTTGTCGCGATCCAGGGCGGTGTGAATCGTTTTCGTGGCATCAGGTGGGATCAGGTGATAGCCAAGGAATAGCGAAGGGACGAGTACGCATAAAATGGCTGGACCGCCGAGCCGATTGAGTCCGGGAATTCTTGCCCCGAGATTGCTGAGGATATAACCCGTTGTCATGAGGGCAGCCAGGCCACCAATGACGTCGTCGGATAGTAGATTCTGCTCCGAGGCTATCAAAAGTATGAGGACGATGATGGCCAGAAGCGTGAGCGGGAATGGACCGATCCGGGCTGTGAGAATTTTTTTGAGCAGATTCATGTTGCAACGCTAGAAGTTATAGATGATACGGCTATAAACGTTCCAGAAATAGCTAAAGTTTTCGTTGACAACCGGTGCCGAAGCACCAACCGTAGTCCCCCAGTGGTTGTCAAAACTGTAGGTGAGCATGGCATCAATCGGCACGAACCATTTGCCGTTACGCTGACTTTGCGCAATCCCGGTTTCATCCCACATGGCGAGCTTGAGTTTGGGGGTTAATTGAAAGCCCAGCGCCGGATAAAATTCTAGTGTGCGCATGAGTGTGGCGTTAGAGGCAACAGGCGTTGTGCCCATCATGTAGCGCACCAGAGGTGAAAAGAAAGTAAAGGCACCTGCATTTTTAGGGGCGTAGGTCATGGCCAGTTGCGGTCCGATGGCCCATTGCGCTGACGAGTATCGTGGGTTGTTGTAACCCGTTGGCATAACCATACGAAAGCCGCCGCCAAAGGTCAGGTTTTGTGAAACCTCAGGGGTAAATGCTGCGAGTGTCCAGCGGGTGTTGCCCGGATTGAATTCGCCGCCACCCCCACCATTACCGTATTTGGGTCCGCTGTTTGAGTTGAAAGATGTATCCAGACGGGTAACGGCTTGTGCCCCGGTGCGACCGAGGGCGAATGAGTGGTACAGGCGCGGTTGAATCGTATTGCTTGCGCTGTCATGGCCCTGCGCGTTGTGAAATCCCCAAACCTCTAGCCAGGTTTTACGTTTGCTGGCAAAGAAAAGTTCATCATCGGCCTGCGCACGGCTTTCGCCTGGGGTGAGTACATCATCGCTTTGAACAACGCTCGGGTCTGCAACGGTTTGCTGTGCCAGGCAGGGGTGGGCTGCCAGTAAAAAGACAAGCGTTGCCGTAAGCGATTTAAAACGAAACAATGACATCAATGTGCTTTGAAGGTGTGTGACAGATTGTCCAGCCACAGGTATCGGACAGGGTCGTCACTACATTGCGTAAAGCCGCACTCGAGCAAGGTTGAAGCAAGGTTGCCAAAAACAATCACGAGAAAAGCCAGCATGACGAGGCCGGTAATTCGTCCAGCGAATACGGGTCGATCATTCTGGGTTTTGTTGCTGAGACACAGCAGTACGGCGACACCGGCGATGATGCAAACAAAGGTGACGAATGACCAGGTGTAAAGATGGAAGCCGAAAATGGCTTTGCTATAGCCAGGATTGCCGGGGGCGATATGCAAGAGAATTTGTCGGACAGATGCTGCCGCACCGACCAATGCGCCTAGTAGTGTGACCCCATAGTGCAAGGGCTGAATGCCGAAGCGTAGGTTAAGCAGAAAGCCGAGGCCCACCGCAATGAGTCCGGCACGCTGCAACAGGCAGAGCGGGCAGGGTAGTTCTCCGAATACGATTTGTTCGACGAATGCACCACCAAGTACGGCAGTGATGAGTGCTAATGCCAGCGTGTTGAGAGAAAAAGCCAGGCGATGAAAATTCATAGTGTACTCACAGGCTGATGGGGAGTTTGTCGGTCATGTGATGCACCAACACTCCTGCCAGCACGGCCACCGTTATGAGGCTTGCGGCAATGCCGATTCTGGCACGGCCCGAAAGAATGAGTAGGCAGGCGATAAACGCAACTA
>JBPCSW010000171.1:0-2503 GCA_051006675.1 Fluviibacter sp. | reverse complement strand
GACGGGAAGCTGATCCCCCGAACTTCCGGGGACATTTTCAATGACCCGCAGACGCTGGAACTGGCGAACCACCCCTACATGAAATCTGCAAGGATGCAGGGTATCACAGATCCGAATGTCAAGGATGTTCGTTACGTAGGTGGAACTCCACTTGAAGACGGACAGCATGTAGTCCCTATCGTCGAACAGCTTGACGAGGACGGTAACGTCATCGCTCGCGGACCGCTGACCGAAGGGCGTAGTCGAGACGGCAAATCGAAGGTGGTCCCCATCACCGTCGACACGATGTTCAACCACCTTGCAGGCGAGGTGTACCGGCGTAACCCAACGTTGGGGAAAGAACTGCTGGCCATATCGCATGAGCAGGCTCTCAGGGGATTACAAACTCAGTACCGAAACACAGCGTCCCCGGAGGAGCGCGAACAGTTGGTGCAGATAGCCGGTAGCTACGGCTACGCCCCTGAGTCTTTGATGAGAGACTCTGGCACCCCCGTCACTAAAACAGATCTGAAGACCGGGTTTATTCAAAGGACGGACCCCGCTGGTAGCGTCACTTTTGAACGGCCTACGCAGGAAACGACGGGATTATCCGACGCCTACAACGCCAGCGAGCGCAGTAACGCGACCCAAGATCAGAGAGCGAAGCTCGATACACAGCTCAGGTTTGAAAAAGACACGCAGCCAGAACAGCTTTCTCTCAGAGCCGGGGAATTGACTAATGCAGAAACCGTCAAGCGTAGCCTAAGCGCAGAGGAGGGCAAGATCTTTGACGCCGGGGTATCAATGGCGCTGTCCGGTGATCCCGCCACCCAGGCCAAGGGCCGGGAAACTCTGGCTCAGATCATGCCGCCCGAGAAGATCGACCCGCTCCTCAATGGCCAGATGGCTAAGTCTTCACTGTCGCAAGGGATACTCACCAACTTCCGAGACATGAACGAAGAGCAGGTGCGCGATCAGGTCGCCGCCAACTTCTCCAATCTGTCGAAAGACGACCAACTACAGTACATCCAAGGCTTGGCAAACGGCCTCAAGCGTGGCGACCCAAAGGCTAAAGCGGCGTTTGAAACCGCGATGATGCCGAAGTCCGTCGAAGGGGGTAATACTTCTGCCGCGCCCAAACCCGCCGAGTTCAATCCAACCGGCGTGGACAAGTGGACCTCCGATGCGCCTGAGGAGCAAAAGCGGAAGACCCGCCTGCAGGGGGAGCAAATGTTTCGCGACGCATTGACCCAGTACCCTGCTGCTAAAGACAGTCAGGCGGAGACCGACCTGAACATGGCGGTAGGCGAAGCTCTACGTGAAGGGTTGCCGAACCACGTACTCCCGCTGGTCAACTGGACCAAATTACAGAAAGACCCGACGTATGCAGGGGGGATAAAGTCGTCTCGCGAGTTTATCGAAGAAGTCCATACCCCAATTGTAGATCTGGCGAAGAAGAACGGGCTAAGCACCGCGCCGCAAACGCTGGCACCGATTGAGCGCATGGCGGTGGGGTTGATGGCAAGAGGTATCGCCAACAGCGACGCGGTGACCAAAGCACTTGAAGTGGAGAAGAACCCGGCGCTGGTCAACAAGATCATCCGACTGTTTCCAAAGGGCGCGGCGCCTGCTGAGCGCGAGAAGCTCTTCCTCGACACCCTCGCCGCCGACCTCAAGACGGCTCGGGCCAGGGATCTCAGGTCTACGCTCCGCGAAGGCGCGGACTACACCTTCGGTGGAGGGACGTGGCGATGAGTTGGCTCGACCGCATCAACGAAGAGGACAGCGCTGACCCCTCATTCCGTCCGTCGTATGACACACCGCTGCCGTTCGAGGGCAGCGACGTTGCAGCAGGCGCTGAGCGCGGGGGCTTCGGACTACGTTCTGCGCTCTCAGGTGCGTTGGGCGACACGCGTGGTGCTGAGTACTACGGAGCGCGGGCGGCGGGTACGCCTACGCGCTTCAATTCCTACAAGGATGTAGACCCGCTCAGTCTGGACGTCATCGACTACGTTCAGCAGATGGGGGGCGAACAAGCCCCGAACATGGCGCTGATGGCGGCAACGGGGGGCGTCGCTGGGGCAGCAGCGAAGTCGCTGATGGCGGGGCGCGTCGGTGCGGGTGCCGCATCCGGCTTGATGCAATTCGGCGAAATGACCAACGAACTGCGCGACAACGGGCTTGAACCGACTGCTGTCACCGCAGGCGCAGCCGCGTTGGGCGGCGCACTCGACGTGATCGGGCTGGAGTCCCTGACTAAAGGGATGCTTAAGTCCGCCGTCGGCGAGCAGATCAAGGCAGACGCCAAGGCCAGCGTAGCTAAGCGCGTACTGCAAGGGGCGTATGGCGGATTCATCGAGGGGGTTAAGAACGAACTCCCCGCCGAACTTACGCAAGAAGTCCTGGCTGTGGGCAACCGCGCCTACTCTGATCCCGGTTACCTGAAGAAGACCGACGAGATTGCCGACCGCTTTGCTGAGACAGCCGCAGCGACGACTGCATTTGCTGGGCCTATGGGCGCAGC